>NZ_JABTYA010000212.1:0-5097 GCF_013302945.1 Streptomyces sp. 8P21H-1
GGCGGTCCGACGGGGTCCGGTGGCCCGGCGAGGTCCGGCGGCCGGCCGGGGTCCGGCGGTCAGGCAGGACCCGAAGGCTCGGTAGGACCCGAAGGCTCGGCAGGGCCCGAAAACTCGGCAGGGCCCGGCGGTCCGGCGGGGTCCGGCGGTCCGGCGGGCCCCACCGGTCCCGAAGATCCCCCCGGCCCCGAAGACTCCAGCGGCCCCCAAGACCCCACCGGTACTGAGGATCCCACCGATTCCGGGAGCCCCGCCGGTTCCGGGAGCCCCGCCGGTCCCGGAGACCCCACCGGTTCCGAAAGCCCCGACGGGACCGAAGGAGACGCCCGATGACCACCGTCCTGCTGAGCACCGCCGACGAGCTCCACGCGCGCGTACGCACGGGCCGCCGGGCCGTCGTCATGACGATGGGCGCCCTGCACGAGGGGCACGCCACCCTGATCCGCACCGCCCGGGAGCTGGCGGGCGACGGCGAGGTCGTCGTCACCGTCTTCGTGAACCCCCTCCAGTTCGGCGCGGGCGAGGACCTCGACCGCTACCCGCGCACCCTGGACGCCGACATCAAGATCGCCGAGCAGGCGGGCGCGGACGCCGTGTTCGCCCCCGCCGTGGACGAGGTCTACCCGGGCGGCGAACCCCAGGTGCGCGTCAGCGCGGGACCCATGGGGGAGCGCCTGGAGGGATCGGCGCGCCCCGGGCACTTCGACGGCGTGCTCACCGTCGTCGCCAAGCTCCTGCACCTCACCAGGCCCGACGTGGCGCTGTACGGGCAGAAGGACGCCCAGCAGCTCGCCCTGATCCGCCGCATGGTGCGCGACCTGAACTTCGGCGTGGAGATCGTCGGTGTCCCCACGGTGCGCGAGGCGGACGGCCTCGCCCTGTCCAGCCGCAACCGCTACCTGTCGGCCGGCGAGCGCCGCACCGCGCTCGCCCTCTCCCAGGCCCTGTTCGCGGGCGGCGACCGGCACGCCGCCCAGGAGGCCCTGCGCGCACGGGCCCGCGAAGTGCCCGTCACGCGCGCGCGTGCCGAGGCCCTCAGCGCCATCGGCGAGTCCCGCGCGGCCGCCGACACGCACGCCGTCGCCAAGGCGGCCCCCGGAGGGCCCGCCGCGGTCCGTGCCGCCGCCCGGCTGGTCCTCGACGAGGCGGCCCGCCTGAGCCCTCCGCTCGCCCTGGACTACCTGGCACTGGTCGATCCGTCCGACTTCACCGAGGTCCCGGACGGCTACACCGGCGAGGCCGTCCTCGCCGTCGCCGCCCGGGTCGGCACGACCCGGCTGATCGACAACATTCCGCTGACCTTCGGAGCCGCCTCGTGACCAGCACAGGCATACGCCCGCCCGGCGCCCACCGCCCCCGGCCGGAAGCGATCCGCGCCGGCCTCCCCCGTCTGCACGCGCCCGCGCCCGGCTGGTCCCTGACGGCCGACGTCGTGGTCGTCGGCTCCGGGGTCGCCGGGCTCACCGCCGCCCTGCGCTGCGAGGCGGCCGGCCTGCGGACGGTCGTCGTCACCAAGGCACGCCTCGACGACGGCTCGACCCGCTGGGCCCAGGGCGGCATAGCCGCGGCCCTGGGGGAGGGCGACACCCCCGCGCAGCACCTCGACGACACCCTGGTGGCGGGTGCCGGCCTCTGCGACGAGGAGGCCGTCCGCATCCTCGTCACCGAGGGCCCCGACGCCGTCCGCCGCCTCATCGAGACCGGCGCCCGCTTCGACGAGTCCGAGGAGGGCGGCCTGGAGCTGACCCGCGAGGGCGGCCACCACCGCCGCCGGATCGCCCACGCGGGCGGTGACGCGACCGGCGCCGAGATCTCCCGGGCCCTCGTCGAAGCGGTCAGGGCACGCGGAGTGCGCACGGTCGAGAACGCGCTCGTCCTGGACCTCCTCACCGACGCCGAGGGCCGTACGGCCGGCGTCACCCTGCACGTCATGGGAGAGGGCCAGCACGACGGCGTGGGAGCCGTCCACGCGCCCGCCGTGGTCCTGGCGACCGGCGGCATGGGCCAGGTCTTCTCGGCGACCACCAACCCGCCGGTGTCCACCGGCGACGGCGTCGCCCTCGCCCTGCGGGCCGGGGCCGAGGTCAGCGACCTGGAGTTCGTGCAGTTCCACCCGACCGTGCTGTTCCTCGGCCCGGACGCCGAGGGCCAGCAGCCGCTGGTGTCCGAGGCGGTACGGGGCGAGGGCGCCCACCTGGTCGACGCGGCGGGCGTGCGCTTCATGGTCGGCCAGCACGAGCTCGCCGAGCTGGCGCCCCGGGACATCGTCGCCAAGGGCATCATGCGGCGCATGCGGGAGCAGGGCGCCGAGCACATGTACCTGGACGCCCGGCACTTCGGCGCCCACATGTGGGAGCACCGCTTCCCCACGATCCTGGCCGCCTGCCGCGCCCACGGCATCGACCCGGTCACCGAGCCCGTCCCGGTCGCCCCGGCCGCCCACTACGCCTCCGGCGGCGTCCGCACCGACTCCCGCGGCCGTACGACCGTCCCCGGCCTGTACGCGTGCGGGGAGGTCGCCTGCACGGGCGTCCACGGCGCCAACCGGCTCGCCTCGAACTCCCTCCTGGAGGGCCTCGTCTACGCCGAGCGCATCGCGGCGGACATCGCGGACCGCCACCGGGAGCGGGGGGAGGACGGCGCCCACGCGCGGACACCCGTACCCGTACCCCTGTCCGTGCCCGCGCCCGCGCCCGACGAGCAGCCGCGGAAGCCCGCCCACCCGCTGCTCGCCGCCGAGGCGCGGTTCGCGATCCAGCGGGCCATGACGGACGGCGCCGGTGTCCTGAGGTCGGCCGCCTCCCTGGAGACCGCCGCCGACCGCCTGGAACGGCTGTACGCGGACGCCCTCGACGCCCTCGACGAGAACGGCAAGACGGCCGAGCCCGGCGTCGACACCTGGGAGGCGACCAACCTCCTGTGCGTGGCCCGCGTCCTCGTCGCCGCCGCCCGCCTCCGCGAGGAGACCCGCGGCTGCCACTGGCGCGAGGACCGGGACGAACGGGACGACGAGACCTGGCGGCGCCACATCGTCGTACGGCTCGATCCCGGCAGGACGCTCGCGGTACACACCACCGACACCCCAGACTTCCCCCCGACACTCCCTCCGGCCCGCGACACCGTCCGCGCCGCGGGGACCCCCACGCCCAGCCCCCAGGAGCAGTGACAGAAGTGAGCACCCCGGACCTTCCCCTCCTCGACGGCGGTGGCTGCGGCGCCGGCTGCGGCTGCGGCGAGTACGGCCCCGACGGGCACGCGCAGTACGCCGAATACGCCGAGTACGCCGAGTGCGGGCTCGACCCCGACCTCGCGCAGCTCCTCTCGGAAGCCGGCCTCGACCCCGTCGAGGTCGAGGACATCGCGCACCTGGCCGTGGAGGAGGACCTCGACCACGGCGTGGACGTGACCACGGTCGCGACCATTCCCGAGGACGCCGTCTCCACCGCCGACTTCACCGCCCGCGAGGCGGGCGTCGTGGCGGGCCTGCGGATCGCCGAGGCGGTCGTCTCCGTGGTCTGCACGGACGAGTTCGAGGTCGAGCGGCACGTGGAGGACGGCGACCGCGTGCGGGCCGGACAGCGGCTCCTGAGCATCACGACCCGCACCCGCGACCTGCTGACGGCCGAGCGCAGCGCGCTGAACCTGCTGTGCCGTCTCTCCGGCATCGCGACGGCCACGCGCGCGTGGGCGGACGTCCTGGAGGGCACCGGCGCGCGCGTGCGGGACACCCGCAAGACGACACCCGGCCTGCGTTCCCTGGAGAAGTTCGCCGTCCGGACGGGCGGCGGCGCCAACCACCGCATGTCGCTCTCGGACGCGGCGCTCGTCAAGGACAACCACGTGGTCGCCGCGGGCGGCGTCGCCCAGGCGTTCGAGGCCGTACGGGAGACCTTCCCCGACGTGCCGATCGAGGTCGAGGTCGACACCCTGGACCAGCTGCGCGAGGTCCTCGACGCGGGCGCCGACCTGATCCTGCTGGACAACTTCACGCCCGGCGAGTGCGAGGAGGCCGTGGCCCTGGTGGGCGGCCGCGCCCTCCTGGAGGCCTCGGGCCGCCTCACCCTGGACACCGCGGCGGCGTACGCGCGCACGGGCGTCGACTTCCTCGCGGTGGGCGCCCTCACGCACTCCTCGCCCATCCTGGACATCGGTCTCGACCTGCGCGACGCCTCCGGTGCCTCCGGCGCGTCCCCGAGCGAGGCTGAGTAGGCATGCTGCTCACGATCGACGTCGGCAACACGCACACCGTCCTCGGGCTCTTCGACGGCGAGGACATCGTCGAGCACTGGCGCATCTCCACGGACGCGCGCCGCACCGCGGACGAGCTGGCCGTGCTCCTGCAGGGCCTGATGGGCATGCATCCGCTCCTCGGCGACGAGCTGGGCGACGGCATCGACGGCATCGCGATCTGCTCGACCGTCCCCTCGGTCCTGCACGAGCTGCGCGAGGTGACCCGCCGCTACTACGGCGACGTGCCCGCCGTCCTCGTCGAGCCGGGCATCAAGACGGGCGTGCCGATCCTGATGGACAACCCCAAGGAGGTCGGCGCCGACCGCATCATCAACGCGGTCGCGGCGGTCGAGCTGTACGGCGGGCCGGCCGTCGTCGTCGACTTCGGCACGGCGACGACCTTCGACGCGGTCTCCGCGCGCGGGGAGTACGCCGGTGGCGTCATCGCGCCCGGCATCGAGATCTCCGTGGAGGCCCTGGGCGTCCGCGGCGCCCAGCTCCGCAAGATCGAGATCGCCCGGCCGCGCACCGTGATCGGCAAGAACACCGTCGAGGCCATGCAGTCCGGCATCGTCTACGGCTTCGCGGGCCAGGTCGACGGTGTCGTCCACCGCATGGCCCGCGAACTCGCCGAGGACCCGGACGACGTCACGGTCATCGCGACGGGCGGGCTGGCCCCGATGGTGCTGGGCGAGGCATCGGTGATCGACGAGCACGAGCCCTGGCTCACCCTCATCGGTCTGCGCCTGGTGTACGAGCGCAACATCTCCCGCACCTGACCCCGACCGGGGCCGGACGGAACCGGGGCCCGGCGGGGCGGGACCGGGCCCCGGCCCCGCCCCGCCCCGCCACGAGGCCGCTCCGTCC
>NZ_JABTYA010000213.1:0-6524 GCF_013302945.1 Streptomyces sp. 8P21H-1
CCGGTGGCCGGCCCGGTGGTCGGGCGGCCCACCGGGCGGCGGTCCGCCCGGCACCGACGCGCCGCCGTGTTCTCACCCGTGCCAGGACCTCCACAGCGCCGCGTACGCGCCGTCCTCGGCGACCAGGTCGTCGTGGCTGCCGAGCTCGGTGATGCGGCCGTTCTCGACGACGGCGATGACGTCCGCGTCGTGGGCGGTGTGCAGCCGGTGGGCGATGGCCACCACGGTGCGGCCCTCCAGGACGCGGGCCAGGGAACGCTCCAGGTGCCGGGCCGCCCGCGGGTCGAGGAGCGAGGTGGCCTCGTCCAGGACCAGCGTGTGCGGGTCGGCGAGCACCAGGCGGGCGAGCGCGATCTGCTGGGCCTGGGCGGGCGTGAGCGCGACCCCGCCCGAGCCGACCTCGGTGTCGAGACCGTCGTCCAGCGCCCGCGCCCAGCCGTCGGCGCCGACCGCCCCCAGGGCGGCCCACAACTCGGCGTCGTCGGCGTCCGTGCGGGCGAGGAGCAGGTTGTCGCGCAGGGCGCCCACGAACACGTGGTGCTCCTGGTTGACCAGCGCCACGTGGGAACGGACCCGTTCCGCGGACATCCGGGACAGTTCGGCGCCGCCCAGTGCGACCGTGCCGGAGCGCGGCGCGTAGATGCCGGCGAGCAGCCGGCCCAGCGTGGACTTGCCGGCACCGGACGGGCCGACCAGGGCCAGCCGGGTGCCGGGCGGGACCTCCAGGGAGACCTCGCGCAGCACGTCGACGCCGGCCCGGTAGCCGAAGTGCACATCCCGCGCGTGCACGTCCCGCCCGTCGGGGGCCAGCGACCCGTCGCCCGCGTCCGGCTCGATGTCGCGGACGCCCACCAGCCGGGCCAGCGACACATGTGCCACCTGCAGCTCGTCGTACCAGCGCAGGATCAGGCCCACCGGGTCGACGAGCATCTGCGCGATCAGTGCGCCGGTCGTCAGCTGGCCCACGTCGATCCAGCCCCGGAGGACGAAGTACCCGCCGATCATCAGGACCGAGCCGAGGACCGTGACGTGCGTGGCGCTGACGACGGGGAAGAGCACCGAGCGCAGCCAGAGGGTGTACCGCTCCCAGGCGGTCCACTCCCTGACCCGCCGGTCCGAGAGGTCGATGCGGCGCGCGCCCAGGCGGTGGGCCTCGACGGTGCGTCCGGCGTCCACGGTCTCGGCGAGCACGGCGGCGACGGCGGCGTAACCGGCGGCCTCGGAGCGGTAGGCGGACGGCGCGCGTCTGAAGTACCAGCGGCAGCCGACCACCAGGAGCGGGACGGCGACCAGCACCGCGGGCGCGAGCGGCGGCGCGGTCACGACGAGTCCGCCCAGCAGCAGCGCCACCCACACCACACCGATGGACAGCTGCGGCACGGCCTCGCGCATGGCGTTGGCCAGCCGGTCGATGTCCGTGGTGATCCGGGACAGCAGATCGCCGGTGCCGGCCCGTTCCAGGACGCCGGGCGGCAGCCCCACCGCCCGTACGAGGAAGTCCTCGCGCAGGTCGGCCAGCATCCGCTCGCCGAGCACGGCCCCGCGCAGCTGCACCTGGCGTACGAAGAAGGCCTGGACGACGAGGGCGACGGCGAACAGCGCGGCGGTGCGCTCGATGTGCACCTCGCGCGCGGCCGCCGCGCCGTCGGAGACGTGCCGGACGAGGGAACCCAGCAGGTAGGGGCCGACCATCGAGGAGACGACGGCGACGGTGTTGACGGCGACGAGGACCAGGAAGGCACGGCGGTGCCGTCGGAACAGTTCGGCCACGTAGGCGCGTACGGTCGAGGAGGCTCCGACGGGCAGGGTCTCCGCCGTCGTCGGGGCCGCCGGGTCGTAGGCCGGTGGCGCCACGCCGATCATGCTGTCTCCTCGATCTCTTCCAGCTCTTCCAGTTCGTTCAGTTCGTCCAGCTCTTCCAGCTCTTCCAGCGCTTCGAGTTCCTTCAGACGGCCCAGTTCGTGCGCGGCGGCCTCGTCGTCGGTCTCACGGGTCACCACCGCGCGGTACCGCGCGTCGGTGTGCAGCAGGTCGCGGTGCACACCGACCGCCGCTACCTCGCCCCCGTGGACGAGCACGACCCGGTCCGCGCGGTCCAGGAGCAGCGGCGACGAGGTGAGGACCACCGTCGTGCGCCCCTGCCGCAGGGCCCGGAGCCCGTCGGCGATTCGCGCCTCGGTGTGCGAGTCGACCGCGGACGTCGGTTCGTCCAGGACCAGCACGCCCGGAGCGGTGACCAGCGAACGGGCCAGCGCCAGACGCTGGCGCTGGCCGCCCGACAGGGACCGGCCGCGTTCGGTGATGCGGACGTCCATCGGGTCGTCCGCGTCCAGTGCTCCCTGCGCGAGCGCGTCCAGGACGTCGCCGCACTGCGCCGCGGACAGGGCCGCCTCGGGACTGACGTCTCCCGAGGCGGGTACGTCGAGCAGTTCGCGCAGCGTTCCGGAGAGCAGGACCGGGTCCTTGTCCTGGACGAGGACGGCGCTGCGGGCGGACGCGAGGGGCAGCTCGTCGAGCGGTACCCCTCCGACCAGCACCGACGGCAGTTCCGAGGAGTCCGCCGGATGACCGCCGAGCCGTTCGGCCAGTTCGCCCCCGGCGTCCGGGTCACCGCACACCACGGCGGTGAGACGCCCCTCGGGCGCGAGCAGCCCGGTCGCGGGGTCGTACAGGTCCCCGGCCGGTACGACGGCCTCGCGTGTCCCCTCGCCGTCCGTGGCCCTCTCCAGCGACAGCACCCGCGCCGCGCGTCTGGCGGAGGGCTGGGAGAAGGAGTAGGCCATGGCGATCTCGGTGAAGAGCCGCAGCGGATAGGTGAGGATCATGACCGCGCTGTACACGGTGACCATCTCGCCGACGGTGATCCGGCCCTGGCGGGCCAGGTTCACGCCGTGCCAGACGACAGCGATCAGCAGCAGACCGGGCAGCAGGACCTGGACAGCGGAGATCAGCGACCACATCCGGGCACTGCGCACGGCAGCGTGGCGGACCTCCTGCGAGGCGCGGCGGTAGCGGTCCAGGAAGAGTTCCTCGCCGCCGATGCCGCGCAGTACGCGCAGGCCGGCGACGGTGTCCGAGGCCAGCTCGGTGGCGTGCCCCGCCTTCTCCCGCTGGAAGTCGGCGCGGCGGGTGGCGCGGGGCAGCAGCGGCAGCACCGACAGCGCCAGGACGGGCATGCCCACGGCGACGACGACACCGAGCGCCGGCTGGTAGACGACCAGGGCGGCGCAGACGAGCACGATCGTCACCGCGGCGGCGGTGAACCGCGACAGGCCCTCCACGAACCAGCCGATCTTCTCCACGTCACCGGTGGAGACCGCGACGACCTCGCCGGCGGCCACCCGTCGCGTCAGCGCGGAGCCCAGCAGCGCGGTCCTGCGTGCCAGCAACTGCTGGACGCGCGCGGCGGCGGTGATCCAGTTGGTGACCGCCGCCCGGTGCAGCATGCTGTCGCCCAGCGCGATGGCGGCTCCGCACAGGACGATCAGTCCGCCCGCCAGACCCAGTCGCGCACCGGAGCGCTCCACGACGGCCTGGACGGCGAAGCCGACGCAGAAGGGCAGCGTGGACACGGACGCGAAGTGCAACAGCCCCCAGAGCAGGGCCTTCCCCTGCCCGCCGAGCTGATTCCGGCCGAGCCACAGCAGGAACCTGGGCCCCGAGCGTGTGTCCGGCACACCCGGGTCGGGGTACGGAAGGTCTTGAATCTGCATGACGTTCCAAAGGGCTCGGGGTACGGAGCTCGGAGTACGGAGCGGGGGCAACAAACCGTGCAAGGTTCGCGTCGCGGCGTGTCAGCAGGCAAACGGTTTTCCGTCAAAGGGTCAAGTTTCGGCCCGCAACGCCCGGAATCGGCAAGGAAGCCGAGGGGCGGACGCAACCGCGTGGATCGCGGTGCGACGATGGACGGCATGCGAATACGCGGTGCGAAGCGCACGACGGCCGTGGCCGCGGTCCTGGGTGCCCTGGTGATGCCCCTGGCGGCCTGCGGAGGTCCGGACGGCGGAGGCGGGAAGAAGAGCGACGGGCGGGCCGGCGACGGGGCACGGCCCGAACAGGCGCGCACCGTCGACCTCAAGCGCATCCCCGGCGTGGGGGACAGGCTGCAGAAGCAGATCCCCGCCGGCTCCCGTCAGGTCGTCGCGGTCTACGGACAGGGCGAGGACTCGGCGGACTCCACGATCGTCCTCTACACCAAGTCCGGCTCCACCTGGGACAGGACCCGCAGCTGGAAGGGGCACAACGGCAAGAAGGGCTGGACGACCGACCACCGCGAGGGCGACAAGCGCAGCCCCGTGGGGGTCTTCACACTCAGCGACGCCGGCGGCGTCCTGGCCGACCCCGGCGCCGAACTCCCCTACACGCAGTCAGCAGGCTTCCAGGCCCCGCACTACTGGGCCAAGTCCCACTGGCACGACTTCGACTACGTCATCGCCATCGACTACAACCGCGTCAAGGGCACCTCGCCCAACGATCCGACCCGTCCCGAGGGCCGGTCCAAGGGCGGCAGCATCTGGCTGCACATGGACCACGGCAGCGGTACGTCGGCGTGCGTGAGCCTGTCCAAGTCGGGGATGGAGTACCTGCTCCGCACCCTCGACCCGGACCGTGACCCGGTCGTGGTGATGGGCGACAAGGCGCACCTCAAGGCCTGAGGGCCGGGGCCGCGTTGCGGGACGGGCCGACTCCCCGTAGAACACCGCCCATGAGAAGACGGATTATCATGTCCATGCTCACCGAAGCGGCCCTCGTGGCGAGCACCCTCCTCGGAACGGGCCAGGCGTCGGCCGCCCGGCCCGCCGACCCGCCCGCCGAGTTCGGCACCGACTGGCACGACCCCCTCACCGCCGCCCCGCCCGTCACCAGGCCCGCGGGGCGGTCCTGCGAAGTGACGGTCGCCGAGGCGCGGTTCCGCGACTTCACGCCCTACAGGGGCACGTACGCACCACCGCGCGGCTGCGGCGACCGCTGGAGCAAGGTCGTGCTGCGGCTCGACGGCAAGGTCGCGGGACGGCAGTACGACCGGCTCGGCCACCTGCACATCGGCGGCGTCGAGATCTTCCGTACCTCCACCCCGCAGCCCTCGCCCGACGGCATCGAGTGGTCGGTGGAGAAGGACGTCACACGCTACAGCGACACGTTCCGCGGGCGTCACGACGTCGAGATGCTGATCGGCAACGTCGTCGACGACACCTACACGGGCGTCATCGACGTCAAGGTGACCCTGACCTTCTACGCCCCCGGAGGGCGGGCCGGGACCACGGAGCAGCGGGCCGGGACCACGGAGCAGCGGACGGAGGCCGTGAAGGCCGCCGTCCCCGACCGGGTGCTCACCCTCCGGAACGGCACCCTCACCACCCCCCGCAACAGTGAACGCATCGTCGCCGAGGTGTACGCCACGGGGTCGGGCGGCGGCTGCGAGGAGTACTGGTACCTGACGGTGCCCGACGCCGCTCCCTACTCCTGCAAGGCGTCCGGCGGCCCCTACCGCGAGGTCCAGATCAAGGTCGACGGCGAACTCGCGGGCATCGCCGCGCCGTTCCCGACCGTATGGACCGGAGGCTGGTCCAACCCCTTCCTCTGGTACGTGATCCCGGGTCCGCGCGCCTTCGACGTCAAGCCCGTCGAGTACGACCTGACGCCGTTCGCCGGACTGCTCAACGACGGCCGCCCGCATCGGATCGACGTCTCCGTGGCGGGCGTTCCCGAAGGGCAGAGCGGCTGGAGCACCCCGGTCAACGTCCTCGTCTGGCAGGACGCGAAGAGCGCGCAGGTCACCGGGAGGCTCACCGCCCACGAGGCCGGTGCCCTCGCGAACTCCGCCACCCACACCCCCGGTCGGGAACACCGCCTCGACACCGCGGCCGGGCACCGGCTGAGCGTGTCCGGGTACGTCGACACATCCCACGGCCGTGTCACGACCACGGTCGGGCGCGAGCTGGCCCACACGTCCGTGCACCGCTGGACCGAGGGCGAACAGACGGACGCGCTCGAGGGGACCTGGACCGACGACGAGAGGGTCACGGTGGACGGACGCGGGCCCGCCGTGACGACCCGCACGGACCGCACGTACGCCATGGACGGCACCACGACGCTCGGCGCGGGCGACCGGCTGCGGACCGTGCTGTCCCTGGGGGACCGGGCGGACACGGTGGAGACACGCGGCGGCCGGCGCACCGCGTGGTCCCGGCTCGACGACGGCTACACGGGCGACGCGACCTACACCGCGAACGTACCGCGCGACCAGCGGCACGCCGTCGCGACGACGAGTGAGCGCTATCGGCTGTACGGCTCGGACGGGTGCTACGACCGGCGCCTGGTGACCGTGCAGGGCGTCCTCACGGCCGTCGATCGCCCTGCGGTCCGCGGGAGCGGGAGCCCTTGCCGGGCCGCTCCCTCCTTCGCGCCCCGCGGCTGAAGTCCGGGATCGCCCGCCGCGCCCCGGAAGAGCACGCCGAGCGTGGTTCCGCCCCTGGGGCGACGGCGGGCGTGGGGGCGGGAGCGACCGGTCCGGCGTCCACCGG
>NZ_JABTYA010000214.1:0-7135 GCF_013302945.1 Streptomyces sp. 8P21H-1
GTCCCAGCTCCAGGACCCGCTGCAGATACAGCGAGAGGACGAGTGCGGGACGACCCCCGAGGACGCCGTCTACGCCTACCGCGTCATCTGGTACTACACCGCCGACGAACTCACCGTGCGTTTCAACCGGGAGCGCCACCACGCGCGCCTGGACCGGCCACCGCACCGCGACCGGATCGGCGCCCTCGCCCCCGAGGAGTTCCCGCTCCTCACCTCGCTCGGCCCCCGCTGGGTGGAGCTGACCACGGAGGTCGGCCACCGCCGGGGCCCGCAGGCGGTCCTGGAGGGGTTGCCGGCCCGGACGACCTGACCGGGCCGTGCGCCGCGGCGGTCCCCGGAACGGCTGTCCGGGCCGCCGCTCGCGCCAGGCGGCCCGTCAACCCGCCACGCCCCTCCGCAGCTCCTTCTTGCCGATCTTGCCGCCCCCGGTGAGGGGCAGCTTCGGCAGAGCGACGAGGCTGTCCGGCAATGCGTACGCGACCACTCCGGACTCCCGCATGACCGAGTTTTACTGACGCAGCGTCAGTCCGGGCTGCGCGTTGCGGATCACCACGCAGGAGCAGGCCTGCTCCCCCATCAGGGGATGCGGCAGGGGCAGTACCGCCGCGGCGACCACGCGCGGGTCCGTCGGCAGGTGCTCCTCGACCTCCCGGCAGGGCATGACGTCACCGCCGGAGCAGGCGCTGCGGCGTTCGCCCGTCAGTCGCCGGGCTCGGGACCCGGGGCCAGTCCCTTCCTGCAGACGTCGACAGCCAGACGTCGACAGCGGTGAAATCCCAGTGGTTCGCGGCACTCGTGCCGGAGCCGGAACTGCTGCTGTTGTTGCCGACGGGCGCCGGGAAGCCGCACCGGCAGCGTCCACCCACTCCCCCGGCGCGTGGGGACGCCGACTCCGCTCATCCGGGGTATCGCCGTCACCCGGTTCACCCCCGGGAGGGGGAACGTACGGCGCGACCGGAAGGCGAGGTCGGCAGCGCGTGTCCCAGGTGCCCTGCCCTGGGCGTACCGCCTGACCCGGCACACAGGGGAGAACTAGTCATCCCGTGCGTCCTGTTGCCCTCGGGTGTGCCCGTGTGACCCTTTTGGCGCCGCAATTCGGGCGGTTAGAACGGCGGGCACGGCCGTGTACGCCGCGGTCGGTCGGACCGGGAGGAAACCGCCATGCGCGCACACGACGAACAACCCGAGGGCAAGACCGGGAGCCGGGTGCCGGGGGCCCGCCGCACCCCGTCCTTACCCGGGGCCCGCCGCACCCCGCCCTTGACCGGCGGGCCGGGCGGCGGGCCGATGACCCCGGCGAGACTTGCCGCGCTTCAGGGCTCGGTGGGCAACCGGGTGGTCGCGCGCCTGGTCGAGAAGGCCCGACACGTCCACGGTGCCGGCTGCGGGCACCTGGACGCCGATGCGGGCGCGGAGATCAGCGCGGACATCGGCAAGGACGCGAACACCGACAGGAGCGGGGACGGCGAACCCGTTGTTCAGCGCGCACTCCTTGACGCCGCCATGGCTTCCCCGAGTCGTCCACTACCCGATGGTCTTCGCAAAGAGGCAGAGTCATTTTACCGGAATGATCTGTCCTCCACCCGCATCCACGACAACGACGTGGCCCAACGGGCCACCGCGGCACTGGGCGCCCGGGCGATGACGGTCGGCTCCCACATCTTTCTTCCGCCGAGCGTCGCGGGCGACAAGTCGGTGGTCGGGCACGAGCTGAGCCACGTCAGCAGCAACCTCGCCGGGGTGCGGGAAACGGGTACCACCAGCGATGCCGGAGTCACGGTCACCGATCCGCGGCAGGACTCCGAGCAGCAGGCGGAGACGGACGGCACGGCGTTCGCCGCGGGCGCGGGCCGGGCGCCGTCGACCGGACGACGGGCATCCCGGACCGGTGGCGGTGGAGGCGGTGACGCAGGCCGCGGGCCGGTCGTGGCCCGGATGGAGAAAGGCACTCCGAGCGTCAGGGGGAAGGCTACGGCGGGTGGACAGTTCCCCGGCCGTGACGAGATCATCGCCGAGGTCGACAAGCTCGCCAAGGCCTGCACCTGCAAGCAGAACAAGAAGCAGTGGGGCCGGATCACCAAAGAGGTGGTGATCCGTTACGCCCGTGACTACGAGAACGACCGGGAAGGGCAGAGCCTGCGGCACCTCACGCGTCAGATGCTTGCCGCCATAGCCGACGAGGAGCGGAAGGCGCGGGACGGCGGGACGACGCCGACGGCCGGGGCGAAGAAGGCCGGAGCGGGGAAGGCCGAGGCGGGGAGGACCGGGAAGAAGAAGACGGCCGAACCGGTCAAGGAGCAGGAGATCCAGGCGATGCTGGTCAACGGCCACCTGGTCTTCGCCAGCAACTACAACCAGTCCATGCACCGGCTCTTCGACCTGCTCAGGGAGTTGAGCGGGGGACTGGGCGAGGACGACGACCTGGGGGGCGCCGACACGCTCCAGAAGCTGATGGGGACGGACTTCGGCAGCACCCGGGACGAGGTGGAGAGCGGCGGGAGCGATACCGAGTCGGAGTCCGAGGCCGAGGTCGAAGCCGGGGCCGACGCCGCGGCTTCCGTGAGGAGCAGGGGCAAACGGCCGGCGGGTGCCCAGCAGACCGACAGGGCCAAAGGCGGAAAACGGCGCAGAACCGAACCGGAGGAGGAGACCGGTGCGGCGGCGCCGGGGGCCAGGGCGCAGAAGAGCCAGGAGCGCAAGCGGCGCGACCACCAGGCCCTGCTGAAGATCAGGGAGGGCCTCACCCCCCGGACGCAGCGGCTGGAACCGCTGGGCACGGACGCCATGGACCTGGACGAGCCGGAGGGCGGCACCGGCGGGTTCAAGCGGGACAACGCCACCCTGAAGGCGCTGCGGGAAGCCTCACGCATCCGTCTGGTCGATGTGTCCAACGAGGCGTCCCAGGAGCCCGGGCACCGCCGGCACCTGGCCGCACTGCTGGCCAAGGACGGGGAGTACTCGGGCTACGCCTACCTGGTGCACAACGGGGTCGGGGCGGGGAAGATGCACGCCGAGCAGAAGTTGCTCCAGCTGCTGCAGAACGCGGAGTTCACCGGGGCGACCGAGCACGACCCCATCCACATCCGCGGCCCGAAGCGGCCGTGCGACGCGTGTCTCGCGATGCTGCGCTACTTCCGGGAGAAGCTCGAACTGAACCTGGTGTACAACCCGAGGGGGAACCATTACTTCCGGGAGTCGGTAGAAAGCGGTTTCAAGAACCTCACCGGCCACGACGGCGCCCGGTCCGGGGAGTTCGCGGACCACATG
The DNA here is from genome assembly GCF_013302945.1 of Streptomyces sp. 8P21H-1. Classification (NCBI taxonomy): domain Bacteria; kingdom Bacillati; phylum Actinomycetota; class Actinomycetes; order Kitasatosporales; family Streptomycetaceae; genus Streptomyces; species Streptomyces sp. 8P21H-1. The sequence continues at coordinate 3,268 of NZ_JABTYA010000214.1, forward strand.
CGCGAAAGCATGGGTGACGATCAGCGCGTCATGTACGAGTCGACCGCCAGGCACGTGGTTCCCGCTCCCGCCGGGGACGGTCTCGGTGAAGCCGTGGCGGGGGCGCAGGGAGGGCTGGAGCAGCGGTACACGGTACCGGTGAAGGGAACGGACAAGAGCGGCGAGACCGTACGGGAACTGCCGCCCGGTGGCGACATCCAGGGCGTGGTGGACACCCCGTCCAACAGCGAGGCCGAGGAAGAGGGCGAGGCGATGTCGACGCTGGTGTCCCACACCAGTCATCTCCGTCTCGGCACCAGGGCGGGCGCTCAGGCGCCGGACACCCGGGAGCTGAAGGCGGACCGGCTGGCACGGGAGCGGGCGGAGTTCGCGGCCGAGGTGGAACCGAAGCTGATCGCCGCCGCGGGCCCGGCCTTCTGGGCCGAGGTCGACGCCCGTACGGACGAGGGCGGCAAGTTCACCCTGGCGTGGCCCGACGCGCTGCGCCGCCAGATCAAGGAGCTGTCCGACGGCAACGCTCCGCTGCGGATCCAGATCGCGAAGCGTCTCAAGATGTCCACGATCTCGCTGGACAAGCAGTTGGCACAGCTCACCGGCCCCTCACGCAAGCTGCGTCTTCGCCTGGCCCAGGTCGAGGGCGCGACCGAACGGCTGGAGGCGGCCATGCCCGCCGACATGCGACGCCGGTGGGAGGCCCAGAAGGCGGAGAACGCACGGACCGGGACGGAGAAGAAGCTCAGCGCCAAGGACATGGTGTTCACCCCGCAGTTCGAGGCCGTGCTGCACGAACTGATCCACACACAGCAGCAGAGGGTCTCCGCCAACTCCATAGCGGAGCATCTGCTCATGCCGCTCAACACATTCAGGAGCCGGGCCGAGAACATCGAGAAGAAGTACGCCGCCCAGGGCGCGAGCCAGTAGGACCGTGAAGCTTCCCCTTGATCGTGGACACCTGTCGTGGACACCTGTCGTGGACACCTGTCGTGGACACCCGGAGACTGGGGCCTTGAGGTTCCGGAGGGAGTGGTACCAGGTGAGAAGCAAGTGGCCGGGCACGCTCAGCGGTCCGCGCCGACCTCCTGAACAGCAGTGATGCGCCGCTGACCGCTCGAGTTCGTCATCGTCTGGCGACAGGCTCGCGGGGCACATGTGTTCAGACCGGCTGCTGTGGCGCCGGCAGGCAGGTGCCGGCAGCCGCCGGTGCGGAGCCGGGCGGGCGCGGCGCGGCGTTCATGTGCCCGGGGTCCGGGCACGTGAACGCACTTCGCTCAGCCTGCGTCGAAGGCTCTGTCGACGGTGAGGGTGTCCTCGTAGAGGTGCAGGCGGACGATGCGAGCGTCCTCGACCGTCAGGTGAATGGCCGCCGGGGTGGTGAACTCCTTACCGGTGGCCGCGACGGTGTGCGTCCACACCGCCAGCAGGACCACATCGCCGCCGTCGGCGATGATGCTCTTGAGGTCGACCACGCTCCGGCCGGGTACGAAGTGCGGCCACATCGTGGTGAAGTACGACGCGACCTCCTCCCGGCGGGTACGACGCCCGGTCCACGACAGTGTGTCACTGCCGGGGACGTACCAGTCGATCTCCTGGCTGAACAATTCCTGGATGCCGTCGGGGTCCTGCTTGCCGAGGCGTCGCGCGAACTCCTCGGCCATGGCCCGTGAGGTCTGCGTGTCTGCTGTCATCGTTCTCGTCCTTCGTCTCAGCACCCGAAGCGGTGCGGAAATTGATGTAACCATTTCGGTTACATCGTTGGATGCAGGAAAGGCCTCCGACCGGGAAGGTCAGGCGGATTTCAGGGTGTCCCGCAGGACGTCCTCCAGCGTGGTTCCGGCCAGTTCCCTGTGCAGGGCGGCCTCCGCGTCGCCGTAGACGGCGGTCAGCGCCGGCCCGATGCCGTGGCCCACGACGCATCCGGGATCCGGCGTCGCGGGATGCATGGCGAAGACCGGCCCCGGCTCGATCGCCTGGTAGACGTCGAGCAGGGTGATGGCCGCCAGGTCCCGGGCCAGCATCCAGCCCGCGCCGGCCCCGCGCCGCGAGACGACCAGGCCGGCCCGGCCCAGCGTGGCAAGCAGACGGCGGATCACCACCGGGTTGGTGTTGACGCTCGTCGCGATCTGCTCGGAGGTGGCCACCTCGTGGCCACGCCGCTGATACAGGCCGATCCAGGTCAGCGCGTGTGTGGCGATGGTCAGTCTGCTGTTGGCGCTCACGGTGGCTGCCACCCCCTCTCCTGTCGTAACAATATACGTTACGACAGGGTCGGCAACCGCCCGTCCGTCGCAGTGACCTTTCTCCACCGTGCCGCGCGGCCTGACGGCCGCTCTCCTTGCCCCTGCCCCCGCTGCCGGTCATGCCCGGCAGCCGCGTCCCGGCGGTCCGTCCAGGGCCTGGAGCAGCAGGGGCAGGGAGCGGTGCAGTTCGCGCCGCCAGTACGGCGGTGCGTGGGTGCCGGCGTAGAAGTGGGTGGTCACCGCGACCCCTGCCGCCTTCAGGCGGGCGGCGAGGGTTCGGGACTCCTCTTCCATGACCGCCTCGGTCGGTGAGAGGACGTCCTCGGGGAAGGGGCGGGCCGGGTCCTCCAGACCGGGGATGTGCGGGTCGGGTGGTGTGCCGGGCGGGTCGAGGGCGCCGGCGGTGCCGTCGCCGCTGGCCAGGTGCACGGATGTGCCCCGGAGGCGTTCCGCCAGGTAAAAGGGGTCGTGGGCACGCCAGTTGGCCCGGTGGGCGGCGGGGTCGCCCCAGATCGCCCGCCAGTCGAGGCCGAGATACGTGGCCCCCGCGCGTACCGCCCGCGGATGCTGGAGCGGGTGGACGAACCCGCTGTGGCTCGCCACCGCACGGAAGAGCCCCGGGTGACGCGCGGCGTAGGAGACGGCGCAGAAACCGCCCTGCGACTCCCCCGCGGCCGCACGACGGGTCCCCGCCCCGTAGTCCCGCTCCAGCAGCGGCATCATCTCGCGCAGATGGAAACCCTCCACCGCGGGAGGGCCGCCCCGGCCCTGGTTGAACCAGTCGGTGCAGAAGCCGAACAGCGGCATCCCCGGCATGACGACCAGGGTGCCGCGCAGCTCGGGATCTTCCTGGATCCCGTACTCCTCGGTCCAGGTCCGGTGGTCGCCGTCGCCGCCGGGGAAGAGGTACAGCACGGGCCAGCGGTCCTTCGGCCCGCGCCGCTGCCAGCCGTCGGGGGTCAGCAGCCGCACCTCGGCGTCCCGGCCCAGCTCGGGCGATCGCACCGTGAGGTCGACGATGCGTCCCTCGGCCCTGCGTTCCGCGACGACGCGGGCGCCGTCACGGGCGTACGCACCCGGCATGGCCGGTACGAGTACGGCCACCAGGGCCGCCACGGCCGTCAGGGCCGTCAGCACCGGGGCGGGGTTCCGCCGGCGGTCAGACATCGCGCCTCCTCAGCAGGCCCGCCGCGACGAGCAGCGCGAGGACCGTGTACGCGGTGACCAGGCCCGGTGAGGGCCAGGCACCCGGGCTGCCGGCCGTCTCCGGGCTCGCGTCGGAGGTCTGGCTCAGCTTCTGCAGCGCGGCGGCCGGAGTGGCGCCCACGATCCACCGCTGCAGGTCGCCGAGGAGCGGCCCGAACAGCGACGGCAGCATCACCACGACCACGGCGGTGACCGCCGGCGTCGTCCAGGGTGTGGAGCGCAGGCTCGCGAACTTCGTCCACTCGAAGGCCAGGGCCTCCCGGAAACCGGGAACCGCCACCGTCGTACCGGCCGTGCAGACGTCCTCCGACGCGGAGCGGACCGGGGTGAGTTCGTGCAGCGCCAGGGCGTGCTCACGGGCCGGCTGCCCGACGGCCGCCGGGGCGGGCCCCGTCACCCGCCGGCCACCGGGTCCGCCCAGCAGG
>NZ_JABTYA010000215.1:0-2380 GCF_013302945.1 Streptomyces sp. 8P21H-1
TGATGGAGCCGATGCTCGCGGAGTTCCGCCGCGTCGCCGAGGGACTGACGTACGCCGAGCCGCGCATCCCGGTCGTCTCCAACGTCACGGGCACGCTCGCCGAGCCCGGACGGCTGACCAGCCCCGACTACTGGGTGGAGCACGTCCGCGGCACCGTCCGGTTCGCCGACGGCGTGCGCGCCCTGGCCGGCGCCGGTGCCAACGCCTTCCTGGAGATCGGCCCCGGCGGTGTCCTCACCGCCCTCGCCCAGCGCGTCCTCGACGCCGAAGGCCGGGACGAGGCCGTCAGCGTGCCGGCGCTGCGCAAGGACCGGGACGAGGAGACCGCCCTGCTCACCGCGCTCGCCGGACTGCACGTCGCCGGTGTGCGCGTCGACTGGGCCGCCTGGTTCGACGGCACCGGTGCCCGCCGCACCGAGCTGCCGACGTACGCCTTCCAGCGCGAGCGCTACTGGCCGCGCCCGGCCGCCCTCACCGGCGACATCAGCACGGCCGGCCTGATCTCCGCCGACCACCCGCTGCTCGGCGCGGCCGTTCCGCTCGCCGATTCCGAGGGCGCCCTGTTCACCAGCCAGGTATCCCTCCAGGTCCACCCCTGGCTGCTCGACCACAAGGTGGGCGGCACGGTCATCATGCCCGGCACCGGCTACCTGGAGATGGCCGTCCGCGCCGCCGACCAGGTCGGCTGCGCCCGTGTCGAGGAACTCGTCCTCGCCGCCCCGATGGTCCTCGACGAGAAGGTGCCCACCGCGGTCCAGGTCGTCATCGGCGCACCCGGCGAGGACGGCTCCCGCTCCATCACCTTCTACTCCAGGCCCTCCGACGTCACCGACGGCCCCTGGACCCGGCACGCCGACGGCGTCCTCGCCGTCGAGGAGCACAGCGATCCCTTCGAGGTGCCCGTCTGGCCCCCCGCCGACGCCGTGTCCGTGGAGTTCGACGGCGACTACAGCCGCACCGAGTACGGGCCGTCCTTCCAGGGGCTCCGCCAGGTCTGGCTCCGCGGCGAGGAGGCCTTCGTGGAGGTCGCCCTGCCCGAGGAGGTCGCCGGGGACGCCCAGTACTTCGGGATGCACCCCGCCCTCCTGGACGCCGTCCAGCACGCCAACGGCTACCTCGGCGTCGGCAGCGCGGACAACCCGCTGCTGCCGTTCGCCTGGAACGGCGTCTCCCTGCACGCGGGCGGCGCCACCACCCTGCGGGTGCGGATCACCCGGCTGGGCGACGAGTCGGTCCGGCTGACCGCCGCCGACGCCGAGGGCGCCCCGGTGCTCTCCGCCCAGTCCCTGGTCCTGCGCGCCCCGAGCGTGCCGCGGGCCCCCGTGACCACCGGCGGCCAGGAACCCGTGTTCCGCCTCGACTGGACGGCGGCCCCCGACGTCAAGCCCACCGAGGGCCTGACCGCCGCCGCCCTCGGCGAGGACGTCTTCGGCACCGGCAGCACCCTGACGTCCCTGGCCGAGCTGACCGCCCCCGGCGCCGACCCCTCCGACGCCCCCGACTTCGTCCTCGTCCCGCTCACCGGGACGTACGGCGACGCCGGTGGCGGTGCCGGTGCTCCGGACGCCGGTGGCCTGTACGCCACCGGGAGCGACGTGCCCGGCGCGGTCCACGCGCTGACCACCCGCACCCTGGACCTGGTCCAGCAGTGGCTGGACGCCCGGGGCCTCGACCACGCGCGCCTGGTGTTCGTCACCCGCGGCGCGGTCGCCGCCGACGACACCGAGACGGTCCGCGACCTCGCGGCCGGCGCAGCCTGGGGCCTGGTGCGCTCCGCGCAGTCCGAGAACCCCGACCGGTTCGTCCTGCTGGACCTGGACGCGCCGGACACCCCGACCGCCCCGGAGGCCCCGGACGCCCTGCGTTCCCTGCTGCCCGACCTGCCGGGACTGCTCGCCACCGGCGACGCCCAGTTCGCCGTCCGCGGCGGCACCCCGCTCGTCGGCCGCCTCGAACGGCTCGCCACCGCGCCCGGCCTGCTCGCGCCGGCCGGAGTACCGTGGCGGCTGGACACCACCGGCAAGGGCAGCCTGGACAACCTGGTCCTCGCCCCCTGCCCCGAGGTGCTGCAGCCGCTCGGCGCCCACGAGGTCCGTATCGACGTGGACGCCACCGGCCTCAACTTCCGTGACGTGCTCAACGCGCTCGGCATGTACCCGGGCGAGTCCGGCCCGATGGGCACCGAGGCCGCCGGTGTGGTCACCGCCGTCGGCGAGGCCGTCACCGGTCTCGCGGTCGGCGACCGCGTCCTCGGCACCGTGCCCGGCGGCTTCGGCCCCGTCGTCGTCGCCGACGAGCACTACCTCGCCCGCGTGCCCGAGGGCTGGACCCAGCAGGAAGCGGCGTCGGTGCCGCTGGTGTTCCTGACCGCGCTGTACGC
>NZ_JABTYA010000215.1:2438-2783 GCF_013302945.1 Streptomyces sp. 8P21H-1
CCTGGACGAGGATCACATCGCCTCGTCGCGTGATCTGGGCTTCGAGGAGAAGTTCCGGGCGGTCACCGGCGGCCGCGGTATGGATGTGGTGCTGAACGCTCTCGCGGGTGAGTTCGTGGACGCGTCGCTGCGGATCACGGCTGCCGGTGGGCGGTTCCTGGAGATGGGCAAGACCGACATCCGCGACCCGCGCTCCCTCGGGGACGTGCGCTACCGCGCCTTCGACCTCGGCGAGGCCGGACCCGAGCGGAACAAGGCCCTCCTCGGCGAGCTGCTGGACCTCTTCGCCGGGGGCGCGCTGCGGCCGCTGCCGGTGCGGGTGTGGGACGTGCGGCGGGCGCGTGA
>NZ_JABTYA010000216.1:0-736 GCF_013302945.1 Streptomyces sp. 8P21H-1
AGGTCCGCGTCGGAGGCGTACCAGGTCTGGGGCAGGCGGCCCGCCGGGGAGACGTCGCCCGCCAGGACGCGGGCCAGCGCGGTGCCGGCCGCCTGGCCGCCGTGCGCGGTCCACAGGACCGCGGGGAGGTCCGCGGTGCCGGTCGCGTAGGGGTACGAGGACGTGATCACCAGGGCCGTGCGCGGGTTCGCGGCCCGCGCCGCGTCCAGCAGGCGCCGCTGGTGGTCCGGGAGGGCGAGGGTGGTGCGGTCCTGCGTCTCGCGGCCGTTGATGTGCGGGTCGTTGCCCACGACCACGAGGACGACGTCGGCGGAGGCCGCGGCGTGCGCCACCGCGTCCTCGCCGCGCTCCGTGACCTCCACGCGGAAGACCGCCGGGCCCTCGCCGCCCTCGCCGTTCTCGCCGGCCTCGTCTTTTCCGTCGGCAACCTTCACGCCGCCGGCGGTGACACAGACGTGGCGCCCCGTGCCGAGGTGTCTCAGGAGGTGACCGGTGCCATGAGGACCGCGGGACACGTACGGCTCCAGGCGGAACGTCTCCTGGACGACCCAGCCGCCCGGCCGGTCCGCCGAGGCGCGGACGAAGCCGTCCTCGGCGACCGAGAGGTAGCGGCCGTCGGGAGCGCGCAGCGTCAGGACGCCCCCGCCCCAGTCGGCCAGCGCGAAATCGGTGCCCACGGCGTCCGTGGTGAGCGGGGGCAGGTCGGTGCGGCCCGCGAGGAGGGCCGGGTCCGGCG
>NZ_JABTYA010000217.1:0-463 GCF_013302945.1 Streptomyces sp. 8P21H-1
GTCGTGTACATCACGTCAACGGGGTGCGCCTGGGAGAACATCACGAGCGACCGCGCCAGATCGTCACCGACGCGCTCGCGCACGTCCCCGGCGCCGATCACGACAAGGAGGTAGCTCTGGTCGTTCGCCGACGGGGTGACCTTCCAGCCGAGCACGGCCTCGTCCACGGCGTCGTGCCGGGCGAACAGCGCGGAGAGCGCGTCCTCCATGCCCGGCGGCACATGGGCTGGCCGGCCCACCATCACTTCGGTGCCCCTCTCGACGACGCGCGAGGTCACCGACGCCGCACCGTCGAGGAGGTGCGCAACTTCACCGGGCAGGAACTCCTTGCCGTGCGCGGAGTGGGGATTGAGGACGAGCGTCGCACCCCGCGTCGTCTCCCAGAATGCGCGGCAGGGGATTCCGACGTAGCGCGCCTCGAACCCCGGGATGGCCGCGATCGTTTCCTGGAGCCGCTCCACCG
>NZ_JABTYA010000021.1:0-1701 GCF_013302945.1 Streptomyces sp. 8P21H-1
CCGAGGGTCGTCCCGTGGTGAACGCGGAGGGCAAACCGGGGTTCGTGCTGTAGCGGGCCCGGGCCCGAACCCTTCGGCCGAGCGTTCCTTCACCCCCCACGGCGTCCCGCGTCGCCCCCACGGCGTCCCACGGCCCCTTCATCCCAGGGGGTGCGCCGCCAGCAGGTCCCCCAGCGCCTCCTCGTGTGCTGCCGCCGGGCCGAGCGAGAGCTCCAGGTGCTTGGCCCAGGCGTGGTACCGGTGCAGCGGGTACTCGGTGTCCGCGCCGAAGCCCCCGTGCAGGTGCTGGGCGGTCTGCACGACCCGGCGTACGCCCTCGGAGGCCCAGATCTTGGCGACGGCCACGTCACCGGACGCGGGCAGGGCCCCGCCCGCGCCCGTGCCGATGCGCCAGGCGGCCTGCCAGAGGGTCGCCTCCATCGCGCGCAGATCGATGTAGCGGTCGGCGGCCTGCACGGCCACGGCCTGGAACGTGGCGATCGGGAAGCCGAACTGCTCCCGCTTGCCGGTGTACTCGCTCGTCATGGCGAGCACGCGCTCACCGAGTCCGAGGGCCAGCGCGCAGGTCCCGGTGACGAGCAGGTTCCGCAGCCACTCCCAGGCACCGTCGGCCTCGATGACGTCACCCGCGGGGACCCGTACGGAATCCAGCCGCAGTTCGCCGAGCGACTCGCCCGTCGTGGAGATCTGCTCGGCGAGCACGGCGCCCCGGTGCCCGCGCGGTACGAGGGCCAGCACGGAACGGCCCGAAGCGGCGTTCGGGCCGGTGTTCAGGGCGGGTACGAGGACGAAGTCGGCGTTCCGTGCCCAGGGGACGGCCGTCTGCAGCCCGTCCAGCACCCACGCGTCACCGTCCCGCCGGGCGCTCACGGCGAGTTCGGCGCCGTCGTGGCCGGTGCGGCCGTGCGCGGCGACGGTCAGCACCAGTTCGCCCCGGCCGGCCCGTGCGAGCAGGCGGGTCCGCAACTCCTCGCCGCCGTACGCCTGTACGGCGACGGCGGCCGCCGTGCTCTCCAGCAGCGGCACCCTGGCGAGCACCTTCGCCGACTCCCGCAGCACCAGGCACAGGGCGACCACGTCCAGACCGGCGCCGCCGTGGCGCTCGTCGAGCAGCAGGCTCAGCAGGTCCGCGTCGGCGAGCCGGGCCCACAGAACGCGGTCGACGTCGTCCGCGACGGCGCCCGCGGTCAGCGCGGGACTCGGCACACCGTCCGGCGCGACCCCCGCGAAGACCGCCTTCGCCGCTTCCACGGCCGCCTGCTGCTCCTCGCCGAAGGTGAAGTCCACGGGTCCGTCCTTCCAGCTCGTCCAGCTCGTCCAGCTCGTCCAGCTCGTCCGGATGGTCCGGCTCGTCCGCGTGACCGGCCCGTGCGCTTCGTCCGGACGCCGGCCGGTCCGGCGGAGCGCCAAGATAGAACAGGTTCTACAAGAAGGGAACGCCGGTGCGCCGGAAGGGCGGGACCGTAGGGTGTCCACCTCTGTGGACGGCCCCGTGGCCGCCGTGCCCCCTGGGCTGTGCCCGGCGGGTGGGCCTGAGTACCGTTCCGGTGCGGCCGTCACGGCACGGGCGGCGGTACTCGGCAGACACGGGAAGACAGGACGCAATGGACGCGCACGACGAGGATGCGAACGCCCGGCCCGTGCCGGGCGAGCCGGCGGCCGCCGTCCCCGGGCCCCCTCCCCCCGCCGGCTCCGCCCCCG
>NZ_JABTYA010000218.1:0-1444 GCF_013302945.1 Streptomyces sp. 8P21H-1
CACCGCGGCCTCCCGCGAGGAGGCCCTGGACGCCCTGCGCGCCGCCGCACCGGACATCCCGCCGCCGTCGGACGGCCCCGTCCGCGTGGCCTTCCTGCTGCCCGGCGGCGGCACCCAGTACCCCGGCATGGGGGCGGAGCTCTACCGCGACCACGCCGTCTACCGCGACACCGTCGACGAGTGCGCCCGCATCCTGCGGCCCGCACTCGGCGCCGACGTCCGCACCGCCCTGTTCGAGGACCGGCGGCCCGACGACACCGCGGCCTTCCTCGGCCTGGTGGTGACCGAGTACGCCCTGGCCCGCACCCTCATGGAACAGGGCGTGCGCCCCGACGCGCTGATCGGCCACTCGCTCGGCGAGTACACGGCGGCCTGCCTGGCCGGGGTCGTCGACCTGGAGGACATGCTCCCCCTGGTCACCGAGCGGATCCGGCTCATCAGCTCCGCGGGCGGCGCCACCGTCGGCGTCGCTGCCCCGGCCGAGGACGTACGGCCGCTGCTCGACGACGGGCTGTCCCTGGCCGCGGTGAACGGCCCGAGCGCCTGCACCGTCGCCGGGCACCTCGACGCCGTCACCCGCTTCGAGGCCGAACTCACCCGCCGCGGCGTCCCGTTCCGCCGTCTGCGCATCCCCGTCGCGGCCCACTCCCACGTCCTGGACCCGGTCCTGCCGGTCTTCGAGGGCCACCTGCGCCAGGTCACCCTGCGCCCGCCGCGGATCCCGTACGTCACCAACGTCACCGGCACCTGGGTCACCGACGACCAGGCCACCTCCGTACGGCACTGGATCGACCACACCAGGAACACCGTGCGGTTCGCCGACGGCATCGCCGCCCTGTGGGAGCGGCAGCACCCCGTGCTGGTGGAGATCGGGCCGGGGGACACCCTCACCAAGCTGGCCACCGGCCGGCTCGCCGACGAGGCACCCGTGACGGTGACCACCATGCGGCACGCCAAGGCCGAGGCGTCCGACGGTTTCGTCCTCGCGGAGGCCCTCGGCCGGCTGTGGAGCGCGGGCGTGGACGCCGCTCTTCCCCCGGCGCCGGACCGCGCCCGGCGGGTCCCGCTGCCGCCGTACGCCTTCGACCGCCGGCGCCACTGGATCGACGCCCCCGGAGCCCGTACGGACCCCGCCGCCCCCGACACCCCGGCCCCGGCACGGGCGGAGACGGCCCTCGCCCCTCGCCCCCGGCTGACCACCGAGCACGTGCCGCCCCGCTCCGAACGCGAGCAGGAGGTGACCCGCCTGTGGGAGCAGACGCTCGGCATCGGCGGCATCGGCGTGCACGACAACTTCTTCGACCTCGGCGGCGACTCGATGCGCGCCGTGCTGCTGGCGGGACGGCTGCGCCAGGCCGGGGTCCTCGACGTACCGGCGGCGGAACTGCTCGCCGCGCCCTCGGTGGCCGGCGTCCTCGCCGCGGCCGACCGGCGGGACGGGGAC
>NZ_JABTYA010000219.1:0-12122 GCF_013302945.1 Streptomyces sp. 8P21H-1
TAGGCCGAGGGCTTGTCCTCAGTTGCTCGCGTCCACTGTGTAGTTCCCAGACAACGAACGGTTGTGCTGGCTGAACAGTTCCACTAATCAATTGAATAGTGTGCTTGTTCGCTGCCCGTTCACAGCTCCACCTTTGGTGGAGTGTCTGAAAGGGTTTCGGTGGTCATAGCGTGAGGGAAACGCCCGGTTACATTCCGAACCCGGAAGCTAAGCCTTACAGCGCCGATGGTACTGCAGGGGGGACCCTGTGGGAGAGTAGGACGCCGCCGAACAATTTTTGGAGGACCTCTGGTCCCAGCGACTCGCTGGGACCAGAGGTCCTTTTTTGTTTTCCCGAAGCGCGCCGGGTACTCGGCTGCGCGAGAATGACTTGCGGTACCGATGACAGGAGTCACCCATGTCCACCAACTCTCCCGACGAGCGACCGGAGCGCGATCAGCGACGCCGGGACAGTGGTGACCGCGGCGGCTACCGCGGGGGCCCTGGCCGTGACAACGACCGAGGCGGGGCCGGCCGGCGTGACGGCGGACGTCCGCCCTTCAGGCGCGACGATCGCCGTGACGACCGTCGTGACGACAACCGTGGCGGTGGCGACCGTGGTGGCTTCCGCCGTGACGACCGTGGTGGCGACAGCCGTGGTGGCGACAGTCGTGGTGGCGACAGTCGTGGTGGCAGCCGTCCGCCGTTTCGCCGTGATGACCGTGACCGTGGTGGTCCGCGGCGTGACGGTGACCGTCCGGCGTTCCGGCGTGACGACCGTCGTGATGACAACCGTGGTAGTTATGAGCGTCGCGATGATCGTGGCGGTTTCCGTCGTGACGACAGCCGTGGTGGCGACCGTCCGGCGTTCCGCCGTGACGACGAGCGTGGTGGTCCGCGGCGTGACAGCGACCGTCCGCCCTTCCGCCGCGACGACCGGCGTGACGACCGGCGCGATGACCGGCGTGATGACAACCGTGGCTGTTATGAGCGTCGCGACGATCGTGGTGGTTTCCGTCGTGACGACAGTCGTGGCGGAGAGCGTCCGGCGTTCCGCCGCGACGACAACCGGGGTGGCGGCTTCCGGCGTGACGACCGTGACCGGAGTGGTCCGCGGCGTGACGGTGACCGTCCGCCTTTCCGCCGCGACGACCGTCGTGATGACAGGCGTGACGACCGGCGCGACGACCGTCGTGATGACAGGCGCGATGACAGGCGCGATGACCGTCGTGATGACAACCGTGGCGGGTATGAGCGTCGCGATGACCGTGGTGGTTTCCGTCGTGACGACAGTCGGGGCGGTGAGCGTCCGGCGTTCCGCCGCGACGACAACCGGGGTGGCGGCTTCCGGCGTGACGACAGCCGTGGCGGTGAGCGTCCGGCGTTCCGCCGTGACGACGAGCGCGGTGGCCCGCGGCGTGACAGCGACCGTCCGCCTTTCCGCCGCGACGACAGGCGTGACGACCGTCGCGATGACCGGCGTGACGACAGGCGGGACGACAACCGTGGCGGCTTCCGTCGTGATGACAACCGTGGTGGTGGCGGATTCCGTGGGCGCGACGACCGTGGCCGTGGCGGACCGCGCCGCGACGACAGCCGTGGCCGTCCCGGCGGCGGCTTCCGCGGTCGGGACGACCGTGGCGACGACCGCCGCGGCGGTGGCCGCTTCCGCGACGAGCGGGACCGTGACCGTGAGCCGATCAAGCGGCTGCCGATCCCGGACGACGTCACGGGCGAGGAGATCGACAAGGACGTGCGTCAGGAGCTGATGAGCCTGCCGAAGGGACTCGCCGAGGACGTCTCCAGGAACCTGGTGATGGTCGCCCGGCTCATCGACGAGGACCCCGAGGGTGCGTACGGCTACTCCAGGGTCGCCCTGCGTCTCGCGTCGCGTGTCGCCGCGGTCCGGGAGGCGGCGGGCTTCGCCGCGTACGCGAACCAGAAGTACAGCGAGGCGCTCGCCGAGTTCCGCGCCGCGCGGCGTATGACCGGCACCGTGGACCTGTGGCCGGTGATGGCGGACTGCGAGCGCGGTCTGGGACGTCCCGAGAAGGCGCTCGACATGGCCGGGGCCCCCGAGGTGCAGAAGCTCGACAAGGCCGGCCAGGTCGAGATGCGGCTCGTGGCGGCCGGTGCGCGGCGGGACATGGGCCAGCTCGACGCGGCCATCGTCACGCTCCAGAGCCCCGAGCTGGCCTCCCACTCCGTCCAGCCCTGGACCCCGCGCCTGCGGTACGCGTACGCCGACGCGTTGCTCGCGGCCGGACGTGAGGGTGAGGCACGCGAGTGGTTCGCCAAGGCCGTCGAGTCCGACAAGGACGGCAGCACCGACGCCTCCGACCGGCTGGCGGAGCTCGACGGCGTCGAGTTCACGGACGCGCTCGACGAGGACCGGATCGGGGACGGGACCATCGAGGTCGCCGAGGACGATGTCACCGAGCACCGGGGCGCGACCGAGGACGAGGACGAGGACGAGGACGAGAACGAGGATGCGGACGAAGGCGAGGACGAGGACACCGGCGGTCTGAAGGGCTGAGTCCACCGGGAGTGGTGACAGCGCACGGGCGGGATCCCCGACGGGGTCCCGCCCGTTTGCGTTGCCGTGCCGGAGGGGTCAGTGGTCGAGCGTCCGCAGCACCAGGCCCGACGCCGGCTTCGGGCCGAAGGACGTCGACTTGCGGGGCATCGTGACGCCCTGGCTCGCGAGGTCGCGTACGACCTCCTCGCGGACCGGGTGCATCAGGACGGCCGTGCCGCCGTCGCGCTCCGCCTTGGCGACCGTGGCGGCCGTGTCGTGGATGTACGCGATGTGCTCCGGGACGTCCGGGATCCGCCAGACGTGGTCGAGGAGCGCGGCGTGCAGGACGGTCGCGTCCAGGGTGCGCCATGCCTCCGGGCGGTCCGCCGGGACCGTCCGGGCGAGGAGGTCGGGCGAGGGGCGGTCGACCAGGTGGAAGGTGCCGTCGCCCGCCAGGAGGAAGGCGTTCCCCTCGGCCGCCGCCGCGGAGAGCGCCGAGAGTGCCCCGGGCAGGGGTCCGTCGACGGAGCGTATGCGGAAGGAGTCGCCCAGGGCGGCGAGTGCCTTCTGCACCGGGAGCTGGTGCAGGAGACGGTGGATCGCGCGGACGCGGAGCGGATGGCGGGCGGTGTCGACCAGGAGCACCAGACCGTGGTCCCAGGGGCTGGGGGAGGGGTGCTCCGCGCGGAGCCGCAGACAGGTCGCCCAGCGGTGGTGGCCGTCCGCGATGAGCGCCTGGCGGCCGGCCAGGTCCGTGCGCACCTCGGTGAGGTCGGCCGGGTCGGTGACGGCCCACAGACGGTGGCTGAAGCCGTCCTCCGTGGTGGTGGAGAACAGCGGCGGGCGCGCGGCGGTGCGCTCGATGACGGCCGTCGCACCGGAGGCGGAGCCGTCGCCCCGGTAGGTCAGCAGCAGGGGTTCGAGGTTCGCGGAGGTGGCCCGCATCAGGGCCGCGCGGTCCGCGACGACATGCGGCATGACGTCCTCGTGCGGCAGCACCACGCCCTCGGACGGCTCCGACAGCCGCAGAGCCCCGATGACGCCCCGCTGGACCATCCCCTCGTCGTCCAGCTGCTCGTAGACGTACAGGGCCGGTTCGGGGTCGATTCTCAGGACGCCCTCGGAGATCCAGCGGCGCAGGGTGGCCGCAGCCTGGTCGTTGCGGGTGCCGGGTGTGGTGGCCTGCGGCAGGATCAGACGGACGATGTTGTGCGGGTCCGCCGATTCGAGGTGGAGCAGGCCGTCGGGCCGTACGACCACGTCGTACGGCGGGGATGTGACGGCGGACAGGCTGCCGACCCGGTCGGGGTCGTAGCGCAGGCCCCGGAACGGGGTGAGGTCAAGGCCCGTGCGTGCCGGTACGTCCGCGGTACCTGCAGTGTTCATTGATGCATCGTAAGTGTGCCCGTGGCATGGGAGATGATCGGGGAAAGGGATCGAACGAGGAGCGATGCGTAATGAGCCAGACCGCGAGGACGCGCCCTGCCGGCAGTGACCGGACCCTGAACGAGGCGTACGACACGGCGCTGCTCGACCTGGACGGGGTGGTGTACGCGGGCGGGCAGGCCATCGCGTACGCCGTCGAGTCGCTGGGCACGGCCCACACGGGCGGGATGCGTCTCGCGTACGTCACGAACAACGCGCTGCGGACGCCCGACAGCGTGGCGGAGCACCTCACGGAGCTGGGCATACCGACGCAGGCGCAGGAGGTCATCACCTCGGCCCAGGCGGTGGCCCGGCTGATCGGCGAGCAGCTGCCGCGGGGGGCGCGCGTGCTGGTGATCGGCGGGGAGGGGCTGCGGGTCGCGCTGCGCGAGCGCGGGCTGGAGCCGGTCGAGTCGGCCGACGACGAGCCGACGGCGGTCGTGCAGGGCTTCGGCGGGCCCGACCTGCCGTGGGGGCGCTTCGCGGAGGCCTGCTACGCCATCTCGCGCGGGGTGCCGTGGTTCGCGTCCAACACCGACCTGACGATTCCCGGTGCGCGCGGCATCGCCCCGGGCAACGGGGCGGCGGTGGAGGTCGTACGGATCGCCACGGGCGCCGAGCCGCAGGTGGCGGGCAAGCCGCTGCCGCCGATGCACCGCGAGACGATCCTGCGGACCGGGGCCGAGCGGCCGCTGGTCGTCGGGGACCGGCTGGACACGGACATCGAGGGGGCGTTCAACGGCGAGGTGGACTCGCTTCTCGTGCTGACCGGGGTGACCGACGGGGCGCAGCTCCTCGCCGCGCCGCCGCAGCACCGGCCGACCTACGTCGACGCCGACCTGCGGGGGCTGCTCACCGGGCAGCCCGAGGTCGTCGGGGCGGACGGCGGATTCCGGTGCGGGGGCTACACCGCGACGGCCGGCGCCGGGGAGCTGGAACTGGACGGTGCGGGCGAACCGATGGACGGGCTGCGCGCGCTGTGCGCCGCCGCCTGGACGGCGGCCGGGGACGGGACGTGCGAACTGGACGGCAGCAAGGCGCTGGCCCGGCTGGGGCTCTGACACGGCTGGAGCTCCGACACGGGAGGGGCTGCGGATTCGGGGAACGAACGCCTCGCAGGTCACCACTCGTGCGGACTGGACCCGCTCGTAACTTAGGCTAACCTAACTGCGTGTTGGTCGACAGTCCCCCCGAACTGCGCGCGGAGACCGCCCCCGCGCCCCCGAACCGCCGGGCGATACGGACCGCAGGGCTCCTCCTGTCCCTCGCCGTGCTGGTGCTCGTCGCCGTGGCGAGCATCGCCGTCGGTGCGAAAGAGCTGTCCCTGGAGCAGGTCTGGCACGGCCTGTTCGAGGACTCGGGCACGTACGGGGACGTCGTGGTGGGCGAGCGGCTCTCGCGTACGGTCCTCGGGCTGCTCGTCGGAGCCGCGCTGGGACTCGCCGGGGCCGTGCTCCAGGCGCTCACCCGCAACCCGCTCGCCGACCCCGGACTGCTCGGCATCAACGCGGGGGCGTCCGCCGCGGTCGTCACGGCGATCACCTTCTTCGGTGTCACCTCGCTGAACGGCTACGTGTGGTTCGCCTTCGGCGGCGCGGCCGCCGTCGGGGCGCTGGTCTACTTCCTCGGCGGCAGCCGGGGCGCGACGCCCGTGCGGCTCGCGCTGGCCGGCACCGCCATCAGCGCCGCGCTCTACGGCTACCTCCAAGCCGTGATGATCATGGACGAGGCGGCGCTGGGCAGGATGCGCTTCTGGACGGTCGGTTCGCTGGCCTCCGCCACCGACTCCATCATCTGGCAGGTACTGCCGTTCCTGGCCGCCGGGACGCTCCTCGCGCTGGCGCTCGCCCGGCCGCTCAACGCGATGGCCATGGGCGACGACACCGCCCGGGCGCTGGGGGCGCACCTGAACCGCACCCGCGCGCTGTCCATGGCCGCCGCCACCGTGCTGAGCGGGGCCGCGACCGCCGCCTGCGGGCCGATCGTCTTCGTGGGGCTGATGGTCCCGCACGTCGTCCGCTCCTTCACCGGACCCGACCTGCGCTGGATCCTGCCGTACGCCACCGTGCTGTCGCCGGTGCTGCTGCTCGGCGCCGACGTCGTGGGGCGGCTGGTCGCGCGGCCCGCGGAGCTCCAGGTCGGCATCGTCACCGCGGTCCTCGGCGGTCCGGTCTTCATCTTTCTCGTACGACGGCGGAGGACGGCGCAGCTGTGAAGGCCCCACACGACAAGGCCCTACGCGACAAGGCCCCACACGACAAGGCCGGACGGGGCTTCCGGGCCCGCACGGTCCGTACCGGCGGCGGGCTGTCGGTCCGTGTCGACGTCCGCGCGTCCGCGGTCGTCGTCCTCCTGCTGGTGGCGGCGCTCACCGCGAGCGTCGTGCTCATCGGCACCGGCGACTTCCCGATCCCCGCCGGCGACGTCCTGAGGACGCTGCTCGGCGACGGTGACGCGGGCCAGGAGTTCATCGTCAACGAGCTGCGGCTGCCGCGCGTCCTGGTGGGGCTCCTGGTCGGTGCCGCGCTCGGACTCGGCGGCGCGCTCTTCCAGGCCGTCTCCCGCAATCCGCTGGGCAGCCCCGACGTGCTCGGTCTCGGACAGGGCTCGACGGCCGGCGCGCTCGTGATGATCGTGCTGTTCTCCGGGAGCGCGACCCAGGTGACGGTGGGGGCGCTGGCCGGCGGTTTCGTGACCGGTCTGGCCATCTATGTGCTCGCCTGGAAGAAGGGCGTGCACGGTTACCGGCTGGTCCTGGTCGGTATCGGTGTCTCCGCGATCGTCACGGCCGTCAACGGCTATCTGATCACCAAGGCCGACCTCGTCGACGCGACCCGCGCCGTCGTCTGGATGACCGGCTCCCTCAACGGCCGCGACTGGTCCCAGGTGTGGCCGCTGCTCGGCCTGTGCGCCGTCCTGGTACCGCTGGTCCTCGGCAACGCGCGCGCCCTGCGGACGCTGGAGATGGGCGACGACGTGGCGTACGCGCTCGGGGTGCGGGTGGAGCGGACGCGGCTGGTGCTGATGGTGGCCGCCGTGCTGCTCACCGCGTCCGCCACGGCCGCCGCGGGCCCGGTCGGCTTCGTCGCGCTCACCGCGCCGCAGCTCGCCCGGCGCCTCACCCGCTCCCCGGGGCCCAACCTGGTACCGGCGATGTGCATGGGCGCCACCCTCCTGGTCGTCGCGGACTGGGCCTCGCAGCGGGCCTTCGGGGCCGACCAGCTGCCCGTCGGCGTGGTGACCGGGGTCCTCGGCGGCGTCTACCTGCTGTGGCTGCTGGTCACCGAACGGAAGGCGGGCCGGATATGAACGCCGCCGACAGTACGAGTACGAGTACGGGTAGGGGCTCCGGCTACGGGCCGGACACGACCACCAGGCCGCACACGACCACCAGGCCGCACACGACCACCAGGCCGGACACGACCACCAGGCCGGACACGACCACCCGAAGGAGCGCCGTGGACCGCCTGTCCGCCGAGAACGTCACCCTCGCCTACGACCAGCGGGTCATCGCCGAAGAGCTGTCGGTCGGGATACCGGACAACTCCTTCACGGTGATCGTCGGCCCCAACGCCTGCGGCAAGTCCACGCTGCTGCGCGCGCTGTCCCGCATGCTCAAGCCGCAGCGGGGCCGGGTGCTGCTCGACGGGCACGTCATCCAGTCGATGCCCGCGAAGAAGGTGGCGAGGACGCTCGGGCTGCTCCCGCAGTCGTCGATCGCGCCCGACGGGATCACGGTCGGCGACCTGGTGGGGCGCGGCCGCTATCCGCACCAGGGCCTGCTGCGCCAGTGGTCGGCCGAGGACGAGCGGATCGTGCGCGAGTCGATGGCCTCGACCGGGGTCGCCGAGCTCGCGGACCGGTACGTCGACGAGCTCTCCGGGGGGCAGCGCCAGCGCGTGTGGATCGCCATGGCGCTCGCCCAGCAGACCCCGCTGCTGCTGCTCGACGAGCCGACGACCTTCCTCGACATCCAGCACCAGATCGACGTGCTGGACCTGTGCGCCGAACTGCACGAGGAGCGGGGCCGGACCCTGGTCGCCGTGCTGCACGACCTCAACCACGCCGCGCGGTACGCCACCCATCTGATCGCCCTGCGCGACGGGGCGGTGATCGCGCAGGGGGCGCCGGCGGACATCGTCACGGCCGAGCTGGTCGAGGAGGTCTTCGGACTGCGCTGCCAGGTCATCGAGGACCCGGAGACGGGTACGCCGCTGGTGGTGCCGGCGGCGCGGAAGTCCCGTACGGCCGCCGTGTCCGCGGCCGTCACCGAGGGGTAGCCGGGCGGGGAGCCGAAAAGAGGTGAAAGTGAAGGGACCGGGTGGCGTCAGAGCAGTTTTCTGAGGCGCATCAGGTCCCGCAGGCCCGCCTCCAGCTTGACCCGGCCCGAGCCCCACGCCTTGGCGAAGTGCAGCTCGCCGCCGACCATCGCGACCAGGTCGTCGCCGGTCATGGCGAGCCGGATCTCCGCCTTCCCGGGCGGCGGGCCCTCGACCGTGTCGAGCACCACGATCCGGCCGTCCCGGAGCCGGCCGACGAAGGTGACGTCGAGGTCGGTGATGTGGCAGCTCAGGGAGCGGTCCAGGGCGGCCGCGCTCCGTATGTCGCCGTCCGCGCCCGCCATGTTGTCCGAGAGTGTGTCGAGCGCGCTGCGGCACTCCTGTGTGGTCGCCATCGTGATCGACGGTACCGCAGTGCTTCGGGGTAGCGTCGGGGCATGAGCGAGTCCATGGCCGGACCGGAGACCGGATTCCGGGCGGAATCCGACGGTTCGGAACCCTTCCGCACCTCGGAACCCTTCCGCACCGAGGCGGGCGACGCGGTCGCGTCCGGCGGCCGGCCGGAGCACGACCTGTCAGCCCTCGACCCGTCAGCCCTCGATCAGTCCGGCTCCTATCCGGCCGCCCCCGCCCCGCTGTACGTGCCGCGCACGCCCACGGGGGACGCCGGGGTCGACGGTCTGCTCGGCCGGCTGGCCGACGCGGACCACCTCGCCACGGACGGCCACGCGGAGGTGTACGAGGATGTGCACCGGGGGCTGCGCGACGCGCTCACCGCGCTCGACGCCCGCCAGGGACCTCCGGTGCCTCCGGGTCCGAACAACGCGAACAACAGGAGCTGAACCGAACGTGGCAGGAGTGGCACGACGCCGCCTCGACGCCGAACTGGTCCGGCGCAAGCTCGCACGCTCGCGCGAGCACGCCGGACAGCTGATCGCCGCCGGGCGGGTCACCGTCGGCAGGAACCTCGCGACCAAGCCCGCCACCCAGGTGGAGACCGCGGCCCCGATCCTGGTCGCGAAGGACGACGACGACCCGGACTACGTCTCGCGCGGCGGCCACAAGCTGGCCGGGGCGCTGGCGGTCTTCATGCCGCTCGGCCTGGTGGTCGAGGGCCGGCGGGCCCTGGACGCCGGGGCCTCGACCGGCGGCTTCACCGATGTGCTGCTGCGCGCGGGCGCCGCGCGGGTGCTCGCCGTGGACGTCGGCTACGGGCAGTTGGCGTGGTCTCTGCGGAGCGATGAACGCGTCACCGTCAAGGACCGTACGAACGTACGCGAGTTGACGTTGGAGGCGATCGATGGAGAGCCGGTGGATCTTGTCGTCGGCGACTTGTCCTTCATCCCGCTCGGCCTGGTGCTGCCCGCCCTCGTGCGGTGCGCGGCGCCCGGTGCCGACCTGGTGATGATGGTCAAGCCGCAGTTCGAGGTGGGCAGGGAACGGCTGGGGAGCGGCGGGGTCGTCCGCAGCCCCGAGCTGCGGGCGGACGCCGTGCGCGGCGTGGCCCGGCAGGCGGGGGAACTGGGGCTCGGGGTGGCGGGTGTGACGGCGAGTCCGCTGCCCGGACCCGCGGGGAACGTCGAGTACTTTCTGTGGCTGCGTGCCGGGGCACCCGCACCGGACCCGGCCGACATCGACCGTGCAGTGGCGGAGGGGCCGCGTTGACCGACACCCGATCTCGAACTGTTTTCCTGCTCGCCCACACCGGACGGCCCGCGGCCATCCGCAGTGCCGAGCTCGTCGTCGAAGGGCTCCTGCGCTCCGGGCTCGGCGTACGGGTCCTGCGGGCGGAGGCGGCCGACCTGCCGCTGCCGCCGACCGTGGAACTCGTCGAGGAGGCGACCCCGGAGTGCCTCGACGGATGCGAGCTGCTGATCGTCCTCGGCGGGGACGGCACGCTGCTGCGCGGCGCCGAGTTCGCCCGCGCCTCCGGGGTGCCGATGCTCGGCGTCAACCTGGGGCGCGTCGGCTTCCTCGCGGAGGCCGAGCGCGACGACCTCGACAAGGTCGTCGACCGGGTGGTGACGAAGGCGTACGAGGTCGAGGAGCGGATGACCGTCGACGTCGTCGTGCACAGCAACGGCGACGTCGTGCACACGGACTGGGCGCTCAACGAGGCCGCCGTGCAGAAGGCGGGGGCCGAGAAGCTCCTGGAGGTCGTCCTGGAGATCGACGGGCGGCCCGTGACCGGCTTCGGCTGCGACGGCATCGTCTGCGCGACGCCGACCGGGTCGACGGCGTACGCCTTCTCCGCGGGCGGTCCCGTGGTGTGGCCGGAGGTCGAGGCGCTGCTCATGGTGCCGATCAGCGCGCACGCCCTGTTCGCCAAGCCGCTGGTGACCTCGCCGAACTCGGTGCTGGCCGTGGAGATCCTGCCGCACATCCCGCCCGGGGTCCTGTGGTGCGACGGCCGGCGCACGGTCGAGCTGCCGCCCGGCGCCCGGGTGGAGGTCCGGCGCGGGGCGGTGCCGGTACGGCTGGCCCGGTTGCACCACGCCTCGTTCACCGACCGGCTCGTCGCCAAGTTCGCCCTGCCGGTGGCCGGCTGGCGGGGCGCCCCGAACTGAGCCGCGTCACGGGGTCGCGCCGCGCGCGGGATGCGCGCGGCGCGGAGTTCCGTGCAGGGAGGGCCGAGAGGGCCCAGAGGACGCCGATAGGACGCCGGGAGGGCGCCGGAGGGCACCGCATTCACGGAGAAGGCGGGTATTTCGGCCGGACGGGGTGGCTGCCGGGAGTGACCTCGGGCAGCGTGGATACCTGGACGTTTGTGCAGGGACTGGGGCGGCGTCGCGCCGGGCGGGAGAAACCTCGTATGGTCATGTCCGTGTTGGAGGAGATGCGGATACGGTCGCTCGGAGTCATCGACGACGCGGTTGTCGAGCTGTCGCCAGGCTTCACCGCCGTGACCGGCGAGACCGGCGCGGGCAAGACGATGGTGGTCACCAGCCTGGGCCTGCTCCTGGGCGGGCGCGCCGACGCCGCCCTGGTGCGGATCGGAGCGAAGAACGCGGTCGTGGAGGGACGGATCTCCGTGCCCGCGGCCTCCGCGGCGGCCCTGCGGGCCGAGGAGGCCGGTGCGGAGCTGGAGGACGGGGCCCTGCTCATCAGCCGTACCGTCTCCGCCGAGGGCCGCTCGCGCGCGCACCTCGGCGGGCGTTCCGTGCCGGTGGGGCTGCTGGCCGAGCTGGCCGACGACCTGGTGGCCGTGCACGGCCAGACCGACCAGCAGGGGCTGCTCAAGCTGTCCCGGCAGCGGCAGGCCCTCGACCGGTACGCGGGCGACGCGGTCGCCGTGCCCCTGGAGAAGTACGCGGGCGCCTACCGGCGGCTGCGCGCCGTCTCCACCGAACTGGAGCAGATCACCACCCGTGCGCGGGAACGCGCCCAGGAGGCCGACATGCTGCGCTTCGGGCTCGACGAGATCGCCGCGGTGGAACCCAGGGCGGGCGAGGACGTGGAGCTCGCGGCCGAGGCCGAGCGGCTCGGGCACGCGGAGGCGCTCGCGTCGGCCGCCACGGTCGCGCACGCCGCCCTCGCGGGCAACCCCGAGGACCCGGAGGGCATCGACGCCACGACGCTCGTCGCGGGCGCGCACCGGGCCCTGGAGGCCGTACGGTCCCACGACGCGGCCCTCGGCGCGCTGGCCGGCCGCATCGGGGAGATCGGGATCCTGCTGGGCGACGTGGCGGGGGAGCTGGCGGGCTACGCCGACGACCTCGACGCGGACCCGCTGCGGCTCGCCGCGGTCGAGGAGCGGCGTGCCGCGCTCACCGCGCTGATCCGCAAGTACGGCGAGGCCGGCGAAGGCACGGCCGCCGTGCTGACCTGGGCCGAGCAGGGGGCCGCGCGGCTCCTGGAACTGGACGGCGACGACGAGCGGATCGGCGAGCTCACGGCCGAGCGGGACGCGCTGCGGGCCG
>NZ_JABTYA010000220.1:0-15009 GCF_013302945.1 Streptomyces sp. 8P21H-1
GCTGGGCCTGTCCGGCGCCGTCGCCGTCGCGGCCGCGTGCACCGGCTTCCTCTACGCCCTGGCCAACGCGGCGGGCTTCATCGCGGCCGGCACCGCGGACACGGTCCTGGTCATCGGCGCGGACCGCCTGACCTCGCTGCTCGCCCCCCGACGACCGCTCCACCCTTGCGGTCTTCGGCGACGGCGCCGCCGCGACGAACCCGGAGCGCTGGAACCCTTCGTCCTGGGCAGCGGCGGCGCCCACCACCGTCTCCTCCAGGCACCGCACGGCGGCCCCCTGTGCATGGACGGCCCCGCCCTGTTCCGGCACGCGGTCCACCGCATGGGCGCGGCCGCCCAGGACGCGGCACACGCGGCTGGCTGGCGCGTGCAGGACATCGATCATCTGGCACCCCCCAGGCCAACGCCCGCATTCTGAGCGCGGTCGCCGCCCGCCTGAAGATTGCCGCAGAGCGCCGACTGCACAACCTGCAGCACGTGGGCAACACCAGCGCCGCCTCCATCCCCTCCTGCTGGCGCAGACCTGTGCCGAGGGTCGCGTCGCCTGCGGGCCGCCGCCCGCCATCGCGCACAGGCGTAGCCAGTGTCTCGTGCGTCCAAGATCAGGGGTCAAGGCCCCCGCTCGTTGACAGTCCCGCCTGGATGAGTCGGCCGAAGCTCAGCCAGGGACAATGTGTCCCCGGTTAAAGTCGGCCTTCCTCAGATCCCGGGTTCACGCCAGGATCTGTGTGTCGAACAAAGGAGGTCGGACGATGGACCGGGCGTTGCTGGCGGATTTCCTCCGTGCACGTCGTGAGGTGTTGCAGCCGGAGGACGTCGGGCTTCCCCGTGGGCAGCGGCGCCGCACCGGCGGGCTGCGGCGCGAGGAGGTGGCCGCGCTGGCCGGCATGTCGGCCGACTACTACAGCCGCATCGAACAGCAGCGCGGCCCGGCGCCGTCGGAGCGGATGCTCGCGGCGCTGGCCCGGGCGCTGCGGCTCAACCTGAGCGAGCGCGACCACCTCTTCACCCTCGGCGGCATCGCGGCGCCGCGGCGGATCATCCGTGACGACCACGTCGGTCCCACGATGATGCGCATCGTCGCCGGCCTATCGGACGTGCCCGCCACCGTGCTGTCGCGTTTCGGCGAGGCGTTGCTGCAGACGCGTCCGTCAATCGCGCTGCTCGGCGACTTCACCCGGTACTCGGGTCTGTCCCGGTACCTGGTCTACCGCTGGTTCACCCATGATCCGCGGATCCGCGGCATCTTCCCCGTCGAGGACCATCCGATACGGGGCAGGGTGTTCGCCGCGGAGATCCGGGACGCCTATACGGCGGACCCCACGGGCAAGGCCGGTGAGATTGTCGCGGCCCTGCTCGAGGTCAGTCCCGAGTTCGCGCAGATCTGGCGGCTGCACGAGGTCGGGGTGACCCACCACCACGACCTCAAGCGCTACCTGCACCCCGAACTGGGGGAACTGGAGCTCTACTCCGAGATGCTGATAGATCCCGAGCAGTGCCAGCAACTGCTGGTCTACACCGCCACGCCCGGCTCCCCGAGCCATCACAAGCTCCAGCTTCTGGCCGCTGTCGCTCCTTAGCGGTTTTCAGTTCTCTCACGCCCCTGAGCATTGCTTCGAAGTCGAAGTGTGCTCCAACCACAAACTGATTCAAATCTGAATCAGTTCCCGCATTGTGAAAGTTGAGGCATGCCATGAAGGCAGTGCGTTTCCACGAGTACGGCGCCCCGGACGTCTTGCACTACGAAGAGGTGGAACAGCCGGTCCCCGGCGTCGGAGAGGTCCGGATCCGGGTGGCTGCGACCTCGTTCAACCCGGTTGACGGCAACATCCGTGCCGGCTTCATGCAGGGCCCCATCCCGGTGACTCTGCCCCATACCCCTGGCATCGACGTCGCCGGCACGGTCGACGCGCTGGGCGAGGACGTGGACGGCGTCGAGGTCGGTGACCGGGTTGTCGGCTTCCTGCCGATGACCGGCGCCGGCGCGGCCGCGGAATATGTCCTCGCACCGGCCGGGATCCTGACGCCGGCGCCCACGAGCATTCCGCTGGCCGATGCCAGCGGGCTGCCGTTGGTCGGTCTCACCGCCTGGCAGGCCCTCTTCGACCACGCCAAATTGACCGCCGGCCAGCGCGTGCTGGTCAACGGCGCGGGTGGCGCGGTCGGCGGCTACGCCGTGCAATTGGCCAAGCGCGCCGGGGCCCACGTGATAGCCACGGCCGGGCCGCGCAGCAGCGAGCGCGTCAAGGCGGCCGGCGCCGACGAGGTGCTCGGCCACGGCCTTCCCCGACTGGCCGAGCCGGTCGACGTCGTGCTCAATCTCGCGCCGGTCGATCCGGCGCAGCTGGCCGCGCTGGCCGGTGTGGTCCGCGACGGCGGTGTTGTGGTGAACACGACGGTGTGGATGCCCGCTCCGTCCGACGAGGAACGCGGCGTGCGGGGCATCAACCTCTTCGTCAACAGTGACGCCGCCCAGCTGGCACAACTGGTGGCGCTGGTCGACTCCGGCGAGCTGCGCGTCGACATCGCCCGGCGGGTGCCACTGGCCGACCTGCCGGCCCTGCATGCCGAAGCCGCCGCGGGTCCGATCTCCGGAAAGGCGATCGTCCTTCCCCCCGGCTCGCTCGTCTAGGCAGCGTCGCCCTTCACAGTGTGCCGCCGGCTTGCTCCCTGCACGCGACACAGCCCTGGGATGTACCTGTACGCCCCCAGCAAACTGGGCCGAATTCGGCATGAGGCATGCCGCCTGGGGGCGGATGAGGGCCGTCCGGCTGTCCCTGTGCAGTGCTGTCGGCCCAGCCACGGACAACTCGTCCCCTGATGAAGTGGCCCTTCATCCACTCTCCCGTCCGCGTCAGGATGGGCTTGTCGAACAAGGGAGATCGGACGATGGACCGGGTGTTGCTGGCGGATTTTCTTCGCGCACGCCGTGAGGCGTTGCAGCCGGAGGATGTCGGGCTTCCTCGCGGGCAGCGGCGCCGCACCGGCGGGCTGCGGCGCGAGGAGGTGGCGGCGCTGGCCGGTATGTCGGCCGACTACTACAGCCGGATCGAGCAGCAGCGTGGTCCGGCCCCCTCGGAGCGGATGCTCGCGGCGCTCGCCCGGGCGATGCGACTCAGCCTGGACGAGCGCGATCACCTTTTTACCCTCGGCGGGATCGCGGCACCCCGGCGGATCATGAGAGATGATCATATCGGTCCCGCGATGATGCGGGTCGTCGGCGGTCTCCTCGATGTGCCGGCGATGTTGATGTCGCGCTTCGGTGAGACGCTCCTGCAGACACCTCCAGCCATCGCGCTGCTCGGTGACTTCACCCACTACTCGGGGCTGTCCCGGTACCTGGTCTACCGCTGGTTCACCGGCGATCAGCAGGTCCGCGGCCTCCATCCGGAGGAGGACCATCCGCGACGGGGCAGGGTTCTCGCCGCGGGGATCCGGGACGCCTACACGGCCGATCCCACGGGCAGGGCCGGTGAGATCGTCGCGGCTCTGCTCGAGGCCAGTCCCGAGTTCGCGGAGGTCTGGCGGCTGCACGAGGCGGGGGTGACCCATCACCACGACCTCAAGCGCTACCTGCACCCCGAGCTGGGGGAACTGGAGCTCTACTCCGAGGTGCTGGTGGATCCCGCGCAGTGCCAGCGGCTGCTGGTGTTCACCGCCACACCCGGCTCCCCCAGCCGGGGCAAGCTCCAGATGCTGTTCGCCGTCGGTCCCTAGGGCGTTCGCAGCCCTCTCATCCTGTGATGCCGCTTCGAAACCGGAGCGCCCTCACCAAACGTTTCAGACCTGAATCACATTGCGTGTCGCGTCTCCCGGTTGGCGGCCGAACCGGCGTGGGATTCCGGAGGGTCAGGTCTACCGAGCCGCCCAACGGCGTGCCCTGGCCTGCCGAAGCCGGGACTTCCGGGCCCGCTGATTCCACGAATGACGATCAGACCCAACCACCTACGAAGGCAGGACAGTCATGTCACTCAGTTTGGACCCCGAGTTCGCCCAGGTGTTCGCCCCCATGGCCGAGGCCATGGCGGGCGCCACCCCTGCGCCGGTCGGCGACGTGGCCGCGCGCCGCGCCATGTGGGAACCGATCATCGGTGCCGCCTCGGCGGCTCAGCCGGTCCCGGCCGACGTCACGACCACCGAGTACCACGCGACCGCCGACGACGGCACGAAGATCACCATGCGCTGGTACGCCAGGACAGGCGCCCCTGCCGGTCCGGCCGCGCTGTTCTTCCACGGCGGCGGCTACATCTTCGGCCACATCGACCTGTTCGACGGACCCGTTGCCCGCTACGTCTCCGCGAGCGGGGTGCCGATGCTGTCGGTCGAGTACCGCAGGGCCCCCGAACACCCCTTCCCCGCACCGGTAGAGGACGGGTACACCGCCCTGCGCTGGCTGCACGAGCACGCCGGCGAACTGGGTGTCGACCCCGCGCGGATCGGTGTGATGGGCGACAGCGCCGGAGGCGGACTGGCCGCGGGGCTGTCGATCCTCGCCCGGGAACGCGGCGGTCCGGCGATCGCCCGACAGATCCTGCTCATGCCGATGCTCGACGACCGCACCCCCACGCCCGATGCGCACATCGAGCCCTACCTTCTGTGGTCCTACGACGACAGCCGCACCGCATGGCCGGCCCTGCTCGGCGACGCCGCGGGCGGGCCCGACGTACCCGCCACGGCCGCCCCGGCCCGCCTCAAGGACGCGACCGGTCTGCCTCCCGCCTACATCGAGGTCGGCCAGCTCGACGCCTTCCGCGACGAGGACCTCGCCTACGCCCTCAAGCTCAGCCGGGCCGGCGTACCCGTGGAGTTCCACCTCCACCCCGGTGTGCCGCACGAGTTCGACTCCATCGCCTTCGGCATCGACGTCGCCCGCCGGGCCGTCGCCGACCGCGTACGCGCCCTCGCCTCCCTCTAGCCCTTCCCCACTCCGTTCGGCATCGACGTCGCCCTACAGCAGAAAGCGCTCACTCATGACTGTCTGGACCCCCGTCACCATCGGTGCCATGAAGCTGCCGCACCGGCTCGTCATGGCGCCCATGAGCCGTGACCGCTCTCTCGCGGACGGCCGTCCCAGCGAGCTCAATGTCGAGTACTACCGGCAGCGGGCTTCCATGGCCCTGATCATCACCGAGGGCACCCAGCCGTCCGAAGACGGTCAGGGTTACCTGCTAACGCCGGGCATCCACACCGGCGCGCACATCGCCGGCTGGCGCGAGGTCACCGACGCCGTCCACGCCGAGGGCGGGCGCATCGTGGTCCAGTTGATGCACGCCGGCCGTGTCTCCCACCCGGACAACACCCCGCACCACCGCACGCCGGTCGCCCCCTCGGCCGTACAGCCCAAGGGCGTCATGTTCACCGCCACCGGCCCCCAGGAGATGCCCGTCCCCCGGGCCCTCACCGCCGACGAGATCGCGGCTGTGGTCGACGATTTCCGCCGCGCGGCGGCGGCGGCCGTCGCCGCCGGGTTCGACGGCGTGGAGATCCACGCAGGCAACGGCTACCTCGTCCACCAGTTCCTCTCCTCCAACGCCAACGAGCGCACCGACCGGTACGGCGGCTCCGTGGCCCACCGGATCCGCTTCGCCACCGAGGTGACGTCCGCGGTGGCCGCCGAGATCGGCGCCGACCGCACCGGCCTGCGTATCTCTCCCGGTAACCCCTACAACGACATCAGCGAGCACGACACCGACGACCTCTACCCGGCGCTGGTCGATGCCATCGACCCGCTCGGCCTCGCCTACCTGCACATCGTCCAGGGGCCCGACGAGGAACTCCTGCGGCGCATACGCCGGCAGTGGTCCACGGCGCTGATCGTCAACCGTGGCGGCACCCCGCTCGACACCCGACTCGCCGATCTCGAATCCGGCCTGGCCGACGTCGTCTCGGTCGGCGCCACGGCACTGGCCAACCCCGACCTGCCTCACCGTCTGCGTACCGGGGCCCCGCTCAACGAGCCCGACCCGGCCACCTTCTACGGCGGCGACCACCGCGGCTACATCGACTACCCCGCCCTCCTCACCCGCACTGCGAGCTGAACCATGACCACACTCCTCATCGGCCCGGCCGACCGCACCGTGAGCATCACCGTCCAGCAGCGGACCCGCACGGCGCCCCGGGAAGCCTTCCGCATTCTGATGCCCATCGACCTCCCCGCCGTCTTCCGCCCGGTGGCCCCGTTCCCCGGCATCAGTGGTGTGAAGAACCAGACCGAGGCCTGGGACCACGTGGGCGTGCGGAGAAATCCGCAGTTCGACGACGGCTCCCAGGTCGACGAAGAACTCACCGAGTACGTGGCCGGCTCCAGCTTCGCCTACCAGTTGACCGGCTTCACCAACGTCCTCTCGCGCCTCGCGGCCGGTGTCCGCGGGGAGTTCAACGTCAACCCCGACGGTGCCGGCACACTCATCCGCTGGACCTACGAGTTCAAGCCGCTGCCCGGCCGCCGCTGGATCCTTGCCGGCCCCTTCGCCCCTCTCTGGCACCGTTACATGGTGGTCGCCCTCGACCGGTGCGTCCACGTCATCGAAACAGCGGAAGCCGGCAAGTAGGCCGGTACGCGGGGCCGCACCCGTAGGGATCCGCCCGCCTCGACGCAGGCTTTCCTAGATTCCCCGGGTCCAGGCCGGCCGCCCACGACCTTTCGGGAGCCCACCGGCATCGGCCGGATCTCCCTTCGCCAGTCCAGCCTGCGCGGCCGCGGACACCCGATCCAAGAATTACTTGGCTAGCCACATGATTGGTGCTACTTTTTGCGTGGCTGGCCACACAATCGCGGTCGCCACACCACCTCATCCAAGGAGAACAGCCATGAAGGCCATCGTTTTCGACACGTTCGGCGGCACCGAGGTCCTGCACGAGACCGACATCGAGATCCCCCAGCCGGGCCCCGGCCAGGTCCGCGTCCGCGTCCACGCGGTCGGCGTCAACCCGGTCGACGGAAAGATCCGCTCCGGCACCATGGAGGCCATCTTCCCCACCCCCCTCCCCGCCATCCCCGGCGGCGAGATCGCCGGAACCGTCGACGCCCTCGGCGAAGGCGTCACCCAGCTCAAGATCGGCGACGAAGTACTCGGCTGGTCCGACACCGGCTCCTACGCCCAGTACGCCCTCGCCAACCCCACCGTCCTCGCCCCCAAACCGGCCACCCTGGACTGGACCCACGCCGCCGCCCTCCCCGTCGCCAGCGACGGCGCCGAACGCGTCCTGGACCTCCTCGACATCAAGGCCGGCGAGACCCTGCTCATCCACGGCGCCTCTGGCGCGCTCGGCACCATCGCCGTCCAGCTCGCCGTCGCCCGCGGCGCCCACGTCATCGGCACCGCCGGTCCCGCCAACCAGGACTACGTCACCTCCCTCGGCGCCACCGCCCTGACCTACGGGGACAACCTCGTCGAGCGGGTCCGCGCGCTCGCCCCCCAGGGCATCGACGCCGTCCTCGACGCCGCGGGCAAGGGCGCGCTGGAGGACTCCATCACCCTGCGCGGCACCACCGACCGCATCGTCACCACCGCCGACTTCCGCGCCGCCGAACTCGGCATCGTCTTCGCCCAGGGCCCCCAGCGCCGCTCCGCCGCCCGCCTCGCCGAACTCGCCCGGCAGGCCGCCGACGGCACCCTGACCGTCACGGTCGGCGCCACCTACCCGCTCGCCGACGCCGCCACCGCCCAGCAGGTCAGCGACAGCGGCCACGGCCGCGGCAAGCTCGTCCTCACCGTCAGCTGACCCCCGCCCACGGGCCACCGGCCCCTCACCCCCAGAGGCCGGCCCCGCAAAACCACCCACAACCAGCTGGCCAGCTCCATCTCCAGTCAGTCCGTATCCAGCGGCCCATACCGGCCCTCACTTCGCCCATGTCTCTCCTGCGCCCTTCCCTCGCCAGAGGTGAACGTGGTGTGCGGTCGCACTCACCAACTCACAGCACCAGTCATGTTCAGGCCTGCGAGCCAGAGCACCGGGATTCGCTCCGGGGCGGATCCCGATCCCTTGCCCTTGCGCTGCAAGGATCCGATTCCGTCCCGGCCTGAAGGCCGGAGTTTCCCTGGAGGTCCCCGATGACCATGGCCTATCTGGCACAGCCCGAACAGCAGCAGAAGCTCGAATGGCTGGACGGAGGAACGTTCTCCGTACTCCTCGACAAGGAAGCCACCGAGGGCAAGCTGACCGTGGGCCGCTTCGACGTCGCCAAGGGCGAAGCCCCGCCGTTCCACCTGCACACCCGCGAGGACGAGGTGTTCATGCTCATCAAGGGCACCGCCCTGGTGTGGTCCGGGGAGCAGGAACACGAACTGCGCGAAGGCGGGATCGTCTACCTGCCCCGCAACGTCCCGCACGGCTACCGCATCACCTCCGACCGCGCCGACCTTCTGATGATCGCCACACCCGGCGGCATCGAGGACATGTTCCGCCACGCCGGCCGCGACCTCACCACCCCGCGCCCCGACGGCTTCGAGATTCCCAAGTCCCTCCTGGCGGAAGCCTCCGAACTCTACGGCGGCGTCATCCTCGGCCCGCCGCGCTGAACCGCTCACGGACCAGGGTGCCCGGGCCGGGACGGCTGTCGCCTGCTCTTGAAGGCGCTGCCTCCGAGACGACAGCTGGTCCGTTGCCTTCCATCATCTATGACCAGCGCCGGCCAGCGTCGAGCGCCGGTTGCTCAGGAGACCTTCATGTCACTGCCTGTCCTGTTCGGCGCGAACGTAGAGCCGAACGCTTTACCCATCGGCCGCTCCAGTGAGCAAGCACTGCTCATCGACAGTCTCGGCCTCGACCTTCTCACCATCCAGGATCACCCCTACCAAGCAGCGTTCGACGACACCTGGACGCTGCTCACTTTTCTGGCCGCGCGGACGCAACAGGTCACGCTCGTCCCGACGGTCAGTTCCTTGCCGTTGCGCCTGCCGGCGGTGTTGGCCAAGGCTGCGGCGACCCTGGACAGACTGAGCAGCTCCCGGGTCCAGCTCGGTCTGGGCGCCGGAGCTTTCTGGGAGGCCATCGAGGCCATGGGTGGCTCTCGGCGCACGCCGAAGGAGGCTGTCGACGCGCTCGAAGAGGCCATCAGCGTCATCCGGGCGATGTGGAGCGGCGAGCGCAGTGTGCGGACGCACGGCGCGCACTACTCCCTCGCCGGCGTCCACCCCGGTCCGGCACCGGCCCCCGGTCTGGGACTGTGGCTGGGCTCCTACGGACCTCGCATGCTCGCCCTGACCGGCGCGAAAGCGGACGGCTGGCTGCCGTCGCACGCCTACCTCGGACTCGACGCACTGCCCACGGCTGTCCGCCGTATCAACGACGCGGCGCTGGCGGCGGGCCGCGATCCGGACACGATCCGCCGGGTCTACAACATCTCCGGTGTCATCCAGCCGAAGTCGGCCGGCCCGTTCCAGGGGCCCGCCGCCCAGTGGGCCGAGCACCTTGTCACCCTCGTTCGCACCATCGGGATGAACGGTTTCGTCATCTGGCCTGAGCGAGATCACGTCCAGCAGATCCGCGCGTTCGCCGCCGAAGTCGTACCCGCAGTCCGCGAGGCCCTCGCACAAGGGACGTGAACCTCCTTGTGCTCCCGGCCCGGGCAACATGCCTTGCACAGGGGTGACCTCCCGTGGCGCGGACCGGAGCACGGATCCACACGGGAAAGGGCGGTGTCCTGCACGGCTCGGCCGTACCCGTCAGGGTCTTCCTTTCCAGAGCAGTGCCCTCTCTCACCCCCTCCGGCTTCGAGAACGCCTCACCCGACGAGCTGGCTTCACTGCTCCGCACCGAGCTCACCGAAGCCTGCATCCCCTTCACCGACCAGATGGCGGCCGGGCTCGCCGCCGACTTCGCAGGCCCCCGCGACCAGAAAATCCTGGTCTTCTTCCTCGACCCGACCTCAGGTGGTCCCATGAGCGACGAAACGCCCCTCCCCGACGGATTCGAAAGCATCACCGTCTCGGTCAACGGCACCCGGCTGCACGCGGTGGTCGGCGGGTCCGGTGAGCCCGTCCTTCTTCTACACGGCTGGCCCCAGACATGGCGGGCCTGGCGATACCTCATGCCGACCCTCGCCGAGCACGGATACCGCGTCATCGCGCCCGACCTGCGCGGCATTGGTGCCTCCGACCGTCCCTTGAGCGGATACGACAAGGACACACAAGCGGAAGACATGCGTGAACTCCTCGCGCAGCTCGGCATCCACGGCGGCGTGCGCATCATCGGGCACGACATCGGTGGCATGGTGGCCTTCGCCTACGCCCGCCGCCATCCCGAGGGGGTCGAACGCCTTGTTCTCGTCGAACTCGCCCTGCCCGGCCTCGGTCTTGAACAGGCAATGGACGTGGCCTCCGGTGGTTTGTTCCACTTCGGCCTCTTCATGACCGAAGAACTGCCCGAGCTGCTCCTCGATGGCCGGGAAAGCGACTTCCTCACCTGGTGGTTCAATTGGCTGTCCGCAGTACCAGGGACCTTCCCTCCGAAAGAGGTCGCCGCCGTCGCTTCCTCCTACCGCGGATACGAAGCACTGCGTGCGGGCTTCGCGCACTACCGCACCCTCCTTGATGACGGCCGCACCAACCGGACCTGGCGAGAAACCGGAGGAATCCTCCCCATGCCGGTACTCGCCGTCGGCGGCGAGCACAGTACAGGCACCCAACTCGCCGACAGCCTGAACACGGTCGCGCAGCGACTGGCCGGTGTGGTGATTCCAGGCAGTGGCCACTTCGTGCCCGAGGAATGTCCTGATGCCTTCGCCCGCGAGCTTCTCCACTTCTTGTCTGCTCCACCCCGGCCCGACTGTTCCTCACCTACACCCCCGTCGACAGGGTCCGCCGCCTGCCATGGCGTGAGATCAGGCTCGACCACCACTACCGTACGCGGGCCCATCACCGCCTGGAGATCCGGCGGCTGAAGGCCGCCGCCTTCGCCCACCTCGACTACCCCGACGCACGCCGGGCCCTGCAAGTCGTGTGCTGGAGGAGGGACTTCACCAGCGGCAAGCTCACCATCGAGCGCGTCTACCTGATCACCAGCCTGCCGCCCGGCGCTGTCATCGGTGCCCAGCTCGCGGATTGGATCAGAGGGCACTGGAAGATCGAAAATCTTCTGCACCACGTCCGCGACCGCACGTTCCGCGAGGACGACTCCAGGATCCATGCCGGCCATCTCCCACGCATCATGGGCGGCCTGCGCAACCTCGCCATCGGCGTCCACCGTCAGGACGGCCGCACCAACATCGCCGCCGCCCTACGTCACACCGCTCGCGACTGGCGAAGGCCCCTGGCCACCCTCCGCATCTCGGGGGACCTCATACCGATCCTGCCGGGCTGGTCTGGCTGCAGTCCCACGAGAAACCGGAGGGTTTCCCGGCGATTTCTTCCCGGGGCGACCGATCCAGACCTGTGCTGTGGACCAAGGTCGTCCGCCAGGTCCCGGATCACCTGCTTGCTTTCAACTCCTTACGTGTGCAGGACAGTTGTTTGCATTATTGCCCTCCCCGAGGGCAGTGGGAGATCACAACCCACCACGTAGGGAGACCGACATGACTGACCAGACCCACTCGAAACTGATCCCGGCTACCCGTGTGCAGGCCGTGCTCGTCCTGTGCCTCGGAGTCATCGGCCTGACCGGCTCGGCGACATCGCTGCGCGACGGCACGGCGATCATTCCCGTCCTGGCGCTGGTGCTGTCCGTCTTCGTGATCGCCCTGGGTCTGCGGGGCCTGACGTCGGCCCGGCGCACTCGGTGAGTGTGAGCAGGCGCGGCCCGCTTGTGGAACACCCTGTTCCGGAGTGGGGGAATGGGAAGCCGTGTGGGTCTCTACGGCCCTGACCACTCGCAGGGCCGGGGCCCGCGGTGCGGGGTCGAAGGGCGGTGCCGTCGGCCTGCATAGGAGCGGCAATACCTGCCTAAAGGCACGAACCTGTTGGCGTTCAGCCAAGACGATCTTGATGCCCTCGCGACGAAGCGCAACAACCGTCCGCGCAAGTTCCTGGGATTCCGCACACCAGCCGAGAGCGTTGCCTTGACCGGTTGAATCTAAGTGTGGCGCTTCAGGGGGTGAGGGACGTTGGGCATATTCCGTTGGGAGAGGTGGGAACGGAGGGCTGTCCCTGCGCGCCCGGAGCGCGAGCGCGCAGGGACAGCCAGTTCCAGGAGATCAAGCCAGCCGTTCCGGAAGCCCGCGCTCACACCCGCACCGACGCCGCCACCGGCAGGTGGTCGCTGCCAGTGGCCGGGAGGGTCCAGGCAGACCGTGGCTGCACACCGCGTACGAGGATGTGGTCGATCCGGGCCACCGGGAACGGGGCTGGCCAGCTGGCACCGAATCCCGCGCCCGACTCGGTCTGCACGGACCGCAGTTGGGAGGTGAGTCCGGAAAATGCCCGGTCGTCGGTCGTGCCGTTCAGGTCGCCCACGAGGATCGTGCGGGGGAGCGGCTCGGCGCGCACGACGGCGGCGAGTCGCCGCGCGGCCGCGTCACGTGCGTCTGAGGTGAACCCCGAGCCGGCGGTGAAGCGGACGGACATCAGATGGACGACGAAGACCGCGACCGGTCCCTCGGGCGTGCGGACGGTGGCGCGCAGGGCACGAGGCCAGGGCGCGATGGCGACCGCACGGGCGTCGGCGACCGGATACCTGCTCCACAGACCGACTGTGCCCTGCACGGAGTGGTACGGGTAGGTGCCGGCCAGCGTTCTCTCGTACGCCGCTGTTGACGGGCCGCCCAGCTCTTCGAGAGCCACCACGTCTGCGCCGGAGGCGGCCAGGGCGCGGGCGGTGCGCACCGGCCGCGGATTGTGTTCGTTGACGTTGTGCGTCACGACGGTCAGGTTGCCGCCGTCCTTCCGTTTGT
Source organism: Streptomyces sp. 8P21H-1 (assembly GCF_013302945.1). Taxonomy (NCBI): domain Bacteria; kingdom Bacillati; phylum Actinomycetota; class Actinomycetes; order Kitasatosporales; family Streptomycetaceae; genus Streptomyces; species Streptomyces sp. 8P21H-1. Next base: position 12,830 of record NZ_JABTYA010000220.1, read on the forward strand.
CGACGAGTGTCCCGCCGAAGAGCGAGCACCAGACGACGGCCGACAGCACGGCCAAGGACACGGCGGCCCTGGACCGGCGAGCCGACGCGCACAGGAGCAGCAGCGGCACGGCCAGGCCCGTCCAGGGCAGGAAGGTCTCGACGAGGCTGCCGAGATGGCCGATCCGGTTGGGGACGAGGGCGTGGCCCAGCATCACCAGCGTGGCCAGGACCGCGAGCGAGCCGAGGGCCAGCGGCGGTCGCCGGACACCGGTGTCCTCGTTCCGCAGGTGGATGGAATCGTGTTCCGGCCGGGCGGTCGCGGTGTCAGGGGAGTTCGTCACGGCCGTCTCACCGTGTTCCGGGCGAGGTCGTCGACAGCCATCGCCGTACGCCCTCTATCAGCGCGTGGCTCGTGGCAAGAGCGGCCCGCAGCCCCTGGCGGGGGTCGGTGCCGGCGCGCTGGTGCAGCACCACTCCGAGGATCAGCCGGTCCCGGCCGTCCTTGTCGGACGCGGTGGCCGCCCACATCAGGGCGCCGCCGGCGGGAGTGCTGGAGCCGGTCTTGAGGCCGATCACGTTCGCCGTGCCGAGCAGGGTGTTGGTGTTGCGGATCGTCCCGGGGACACCGGGCACGGTGGTGCTGGGCATGGCGACGACGGTCCGGAACACCTCGTCGCGCATGACTCGGCGGGCCAGCCTCAGCTGGTCGGCCGAGGTACTGGTGGTCGTGGGTTCGATGCCGCTGGCGCCGGTGTAGGTGGTGTGGTGCATGCCCAGGTCACGGGCGGCCCGGTTCATCTTCGTGACGAAGGCATCCTGCGAGCCGGCGTTCCAGCGGGCCAGCAGCCGGGCGATGTTGTTGCCGGAGGGGATCAACAGCAGTTCCAGCAGCTGTCGTTCGCTCAGCCGCATGCCCTCCCTGACCGGCACGCTCGACTCCACGCCCGAGAAGGACTCGTTCGCGGCGGTCCGGTCGACAGTGACGAGGGGACCGTCCTCGCCCGCGCGCAGCGGACGGTCGCGGAGGATCACGTAGGCGGTCATCACCTTGGTGATGCTGGCGATCGGCACCGGTGTCCGCTCGCCCCGCGTACCGAGGTCACCGTGCGCGCCGAGGCCCTCGACCACCACGCTGGTCTGCCCCTCCGCCGGCCACGGCAGCGAGCGCGCTCCGGTTCCGGGGCTGTTGCCGGAGGCGAGCACGGCGACGGCGAGGACCGCCAGGGTGACCAGTGCCGTGGCGCCCGCGGCGAGGCCGGCCGTGGAGCGCCGCCCGGACCGGTCGCACTGGCAGGGCCGGAGCCATGAGCCGGTGGACGACGAGGGCTGGGCCCGGTCTGCGCCGGGCTCTCCGGGAAAGGGAACCGGTGACATGAGAAGGGACACCTCCGAGGGGCGGGTGCGCGGCGTTCACGCACGTCGACCACCTTCCGCGGGGCGGATCTCCGCTCGGCCCCCGCCACGGCTCGGGCACCGCTCGGCCGGGTATCCGTTCGGTATCGGCCGTTCGGCGTCAGCCCGCGGGCGGCAGCCGGAGGGTGGCGAGCGCCCCGCCATCGGGAGCGTTCGCGAACTCCAGCGACACCCCGAGGATCCGGGCCTGCCCCAGCGCGATGGTCAGCCCGAGGCCGTGCCCGCGGCCGCGCTCCGACGCACCCGTGCGGAACCGCTGCGGGCCGTCTGCGAGCAGCTCCGCCGGGAAGCCCGAGCCGTGGTCCCGTACCGTCACGGTCGTCCCGGCCACCTCGACCTCGACGGGTGTGCGGCCGTGCCGGTGGGCGTTGACGACGAGGTTGACGACGATCCGGTCGAGTCGGCGCGGATCGGTCTGCGCCGACAGGGCACCGGTGGCGGTGAACCGCGTGTCCAGCCCGGTGCGGGCCACGGACTCCCCGACCATTTCGGCGAGTGGTACGGGCCTGAGTTCGGCCTGTTCGGCGCCCGCGTCGAGCCGGGAGATCTCCAGCAGGTCCTCCACCAGCGTCCGCAGCACCCCCACCCGGTCACGCACCAGGTCGGTGCTCTCGCCCTCCGGAAGCAGCCCGCTCGCGGTCACCAAGCCCATGAGTGGCGTACGCAGCTCATGGGCGACGTCGGCGGTGAAGCGCTGCTCGGTCTGCAGACGTTCGCGCAGGCTGTCGGCCATCGAGTCGACGGTGGCCGAGATCTCGGTGATCTCGTCACCGCCCCGGCCACCGG
>NZ_JABTYA010000220.1:15131-49171 GCF_013302945.1 Streptomyces sp. 8P21H-1
GGGTCATGTCGGCGCTCATGGCCACGGGAGCGCCACGCAGGGTCCTAACGGCCCACATCGAGGGGTGGTCGCCGGGGTTGTCGCCGTCGTACCAGGTGGCGTAGCCAGCCGTCCTGCCCTGCCGGTCCTGAAGGCGGCGCAGGAGTTCGTCGGGCATCTCCCCGGGCGAGACGACCAGACCATCGGGCGGGACCCCGTCCCGCTCGTAGTCCTCCACGGCGTTGGACAACTGGGTCAGGGCCTTGGCCGCACCGTCGTTCATCGACCGTTCCAGGGTGCTGCGGTGGACCAGCAGCCCGACGGTCACCGCGACGGCACAGCACGCCACGGTGACGAGTAGCGCGATCTTCCAGCGCAGCGAACGCCAGTACGGCAGCGCGCGTACGGTCTCCACGTCAGCGCCGCAGCTTGTAGCCGAAGCCGCGGACGGTCTCGATCCGCTCGGCCCCGATCTTCTTCCGCAGGCGCTGCACGCACAGATCGACCACGCGGCTGTCGCCGTCCCAGCCGTAGTCCCACACGTCGCGCAGCAGGGTCTGCCGGTCCAGCACGATGCCCGGGTTCGCGGCGAACTCCAGCAGCAGCCGCAGTTCGGTGGGGGCCAGCGCGACCGGTTCGCCGGCCCGGAACACCTCCAGGCCACCCGTGTCGATGGCCAGGTCTGCGAAGACGAGCCGAGCGTGCCGGTCGCGGCCGGGCCTCCCCGGCGGGTCCGGCCGGTCCGGCCGGTCCGACATGCCTGGACGATCGGCCACGGGCCCGGCTGCCGTGCCGGGGGCCGGGGTGAATGTGGCCCGCCGCAGCAGCGAACGGATCCGGGCCACCAGCACGGCGGTGTCGACGGGCTTGACCACGTAGTCGTCGGCCCCTGCCTCCAGACCCGAGACGACGTCCAGGGCGTCACCGCGCGCTGACATCATCAGGACGGGATCCACGCTGCTCTCCCGGATCCGGCGGCACAGCCCGATGCCGTCGAGGCCAGGCAGCATCACGTCCAGCAACAGCAGATCGTGCCGGCCCTCCCGAAACAGTTCGAGTCCGGTCAGCCCGTCGGCGGCAGCGATGACGCGGTAGCCGTAGCGCTCCAGCGCCATCGTGACGGATCTGCGGATCACCGCGTCGTCCTCGACGAGCAGGATCGTCACGCGCGCGACCACGTCGGCTGCTGAAACGGGCATCTTTTCCGTCCGGAGGTAGGTTCGAGAGCTCTCCCACCCTGCCAGAACCGTGCCTCCGCCCAGGCTCAACCGTGTATCAGCCGCGTATCGGTGCTCTATCGGCGGGATCGCGGGCTACGAGATCCGGGAAGCAACAGACGAAAGCCGCGAGCGTGTAGCCCTGATCCAGCAGGTCACCGGGCCTACCTTCGCCACGCACTCGGCATTGAGGATAACGACTGGTCGGCAGCGCAAGAGTCCCTGTCGGAGAGCGTCGGCCCATTGGGGCGAATCGAGTCCAAGTGAAGCCGCCCGCGGAGAGAGCGCCTTGGCCCAGTACGCCACCCGTGTGGTTCAGTCCGGGATGACGTGCCCGAGCCTATGAGAGTCGAGCGGGTCGCGGAACGGCTTCCAGATGGTGGGGTCGGCCAGGTTCGTGAAGAGCCCTGTGCAGGTATTCGTGTCGCCGGTCACGAGCCCATACACGACCGTTTTACCGGAGGCCTTCGTATCGAACAACGGTCCCCCGCTGTCCCCGGGGCCGACCCGGGATTCGGCGGTGCCCGCGCAGATGAACTCCTCGTCCCAGGCACCGCCCTCCGTGTCGAATCTGTTGACGGGCAACTTCACTTCGTGCATACGGGACGGCTTGCTCGGATCGGCAAGATCGGTACGTCCCCAACCGGCGGCGTGTACGAGACGCCCCGGCCGCAGCTGCGTTCCCAGCGGGGGCAGGGCCGCGCGAGGCTGGTCGGCCGAGCTGTCGAGCACGATGAGCCCCAGGTCCGTGTTGGTCGCGGTGTTGAAGTCGGGGTGGCTGTAGACGGAGAAGCGGTCGTCAGTCACCACTGTTCCGCCGGGCGTGCTCGAGTCGGTTCGCCCCAGAACCAGCCGGATCTTGACCATGCCCTGCTCGGCGAACCTGGCGCAGTGCGCCGCCGTGGCGACAACGCGGCTGTGGACGAGTGCTCCGCCGCAGTAGTGCGACCAGGTTCCGTCATCGCCCTGTTGCTCGATCTGCACGACGAAGGGCCGCTCGCCGTCCTGTACCGGCACTCCACCGACGATCGCCGAGGCGACGGGTGCCATAGCGAGCACGGTTCCCGACGCGCAGACACCCGCGAGGGAGGTGACCGCCCGTCGGCTCACTGACTTGCGCAAGGTGGACTCACTTCCGTCTGCCACCGGGTGCGGCCCCGGCGGACTCGCGGGGCGGCCGACGCCCGACCGCCCCTTCCGACGAGGATTATGAGTCCGTCATTCCTCCGGCAGACCTCCGTCTCGTATCGTGCCGATCGCGGCTTCCCCTCAGCTGTGTATCAGCGCGAGGGCAGTATGGAGCCGGACCTTGGCGAGGAGTTCACGGCCCATGCAGAGGCGGGCCCCGGACCATTTCAAGCCCACCGCTGCCCACCTGGCCTCCTACGCCGGTCTTGCCCCGGCCACCAAGTCATCGGGGACCTCGATCCACGGCGAACACGCACCCCGCGGCGGCAACCGGCAACTGAAACGCGCGATGTTCCTGTCAGCGTTCGCCGCGCTGCACGACCCCGCCTCCCGCACCTACTACGACCGATGCCGGGCCCGCAGCAAGACCCACACCCAGGCACTTTTCCTCCTGGCCCGCCAGCGGACCAACGTGCTGTTCGCGATGCTCCGCGACGGCACCTTCTATGAACCCAGAACCCCACGCCTCGCTTGACTGAAAGACATAGAGGCGCCCCCGGGCGGCTGGCGCCCGCAGCATACGGCGGGACATCGTCCTGAGAAACGGCGATGACCACCGTGACCCCAGCACGCCCCGCTGCGCGCACGCGGCGGCGATGCCTTGCACGGTGTTCCCTGAGAACAGTTTGCACTGGAACTGCAGGACGCGGGCGAGCAGGCCGACCCTCAGCGTGGTCGCGCAGTCATCGGCCGCCGGGTCGGTCCCGGAGAACAGAGCGCTCTGCACCGGCAGGTCCAGGCCCCGCTCGCAGAGGCGGGCGGCGCAGGCGACTCGGATGGTGTCGCCGGCCGCGGCCTCGTCCAAGAACTGGTTGGAGCCCTTGCGGTGGAAGGGCACGCTGTCGTCGGCATCCCAGCTCGCCCCTGCGCTGGCTAGGTGGACTTGGTGATGGCTCGCCCACTGCCGTGGGCGGTGGGAGTCAGGAAGTGCGGCGGCGCAGGGCACGGTGGGCGATTGCAGGTGCGGGAGTGGGGTTCTTCTCGTGTGCGGCAAGGTCCACTCCGGGTGCCACGATGGCATCGATGGCGTCGAGGATCTCTGTGGACAGGGTGGTGTCGGCGGCGGCCAGTTGGGAGTGCAGGTGTTCCAGGGTCCTGGGGCCGATCAGGGCGCTGGTGACTGCCGGGTGGGCGGTCACGAAGCCGAGCGCCAGCTGGATCATGCTGAGGCCGGACTCGTCGGCGAGCGCGGCCAGTTTCTCGACGGCGTCCATCTTGGCCCGGTTCTCCGGAACGGAGACGTCGAAGCGCTGAGGCATGAATGAGGACCTGCTCGTGGTGACCTCACGGCCCTCGCGTACAGCGCCGGTCAGCCAGCCGGACGCCAGCGGGCTCCATACGAGCACCCCGAGGTGGTACTCCTCAGCAAGGGGCAGGACCTCGCTCTCCGCACCACGTTGCAGGATGGAGTAGTTCGGCTGTTCGGTGACGTAGCGGCCCAGCCGGTGCTCGCGGGCGGCCCACTGGGCCTGTACGAGGCGGTACGCGGGATATGTCGAGGTCCCGAAGTAGCGGATCTTTCCGGCGCGCTGGAAGTCGGTGAGCGTCGCGAGCGTCTCCTCGTCGCTGGTCCGAGGGTCCCAGCGGTGGATCTGGTAGAGATCGACGTGGTCGACGCCGAGGCGTTGCAGACTGTCGTCGAGGGCCTTGGTGAGCCAGCGACGCGAGGCCCCCTGGTGGTTGCGCTCCTCGCTCATGGGCAGGGTGGCTTTCGTGGCGAGCACGACATCGTCGCGGCGCGCGGTGATCGCCTTGCCGACCATCTCCTCCGACTGCCCACGGCTGTACATGTCGGCGGTGTCGATGAGGTTGATCCCGGCGTCCAGAGCGGCGCCGACGATCTGGTCGACATCGGCCTGGGTGGTGCGGCCGATCGAGCCGAAGTTCATCGCGCCCAGCGCCAGCGCGCTGGTCTGGACACCGGTGCGCCCCAGTGTGCGGTATTGCATGGGTTGTCCTTTGAGGTAAGGCTCCACCCCTTGGTCACCGGTCGGCGATGGGGCGGAGCGTGAGAAACAAAGCGGAACACCGATCCGCCTCAACGAGCATACGGAACCTTGTTCCGTTTCTGCAAGTGGGCCTGACGGGCATCGCGGCACGCCGGATGCCAGGTGTCGATGGAGAACGCTTTGTGGCCGAGTCGGATGTCGTGCGCGATGAGCAGGTTCTGCTTGGGCAGTTCGCGCCCGGGCGGAGCCAGCCGCGGTGGAGAGCCTCATCCGGCTGTGCGCGCGGTTGCCGCTCGCACAGCGGATCGACGCCGGCGTGCCACCGCGTACGAACATATCGCCGTCGCCCACATCGTCGATGAGCTCGTCGACGAGGACTCCAAACTCGACGCACTGGGCTGGGGCCAGGATCCCTACGCCGCGGTCCGCAACGTACTCCAGTGGCCCTACGCACAGCTGCCGGCAGCGCAGACGAGCCTGTTTCGGCGCCTCGGCCTGCATCCCGGCCCGGACATCTCCACACCCGCCGCCGCAGCCCTCGCGCGCCTGCCCCCACACTCCCTCAACAGAGAGGGGCCGCATACCCGTGTCTTCGACAAGGATCTGTCGCATATCAGGAATCAGTAGGAATCCTTGCCCGACGAGTAGACCTTTTTCAGTTGTGCGGAGTTGTGAGATTCGGGGGATGCCGTGAAGATCAATGCCCGCAGGTCGCCGTCCCGAATGTCAATCACACTGAAGTCCAGAACGATTCCGCCGACGCGTGGATGGTTCAGCATCATCTGGTTCTCGTGGTATTCGGCGCTCGGCACGCTGTTCCACAGCGCGTCGAATGCGTCGCTGGCGTCGCGTAAAGCCGTAATCAGCGAAGCGAGCTGTTCATCGGTCGGATAGCGCAGTGACGCAGCACGCAGGTCGGCCACCAGAAGACCTTCGAAAGCTGCGGTGTGCTCCGCCGATCTACTGACTCGGCTCGTTCCGGCGACGAACACCCGCCAGGCGAGATTGTCGGCCTGGGGGTATGTCGTCGGGTTGTCGCAGGTGAGTGCCTGCCACGCTGAATTCCAACCGATCAGCGTCCATGTCGCGTCACAAATACAGGCTGCAGTGCCGTCCAGCTGCTTCAGGAGCCGCTGCGCGCCTGGGGTGAGATCACGCGATACGCGGCCGTTCGTGGCCGCGTACCCGGCCAGTCTGCACAGATGTTCGTACTCCTTCGCGGTCACGTCCAGTGCGCGGCTTAAGGCTTTCAGTACACCGGGTGAGGGGTGACGACGTCCCTGTTCGAGACGTCTGAGGTAGTCCGCGGACATCCCGGCAAGGTCGGCGAGTTCCTCTCGGCGTAAACCTTGCGTCCGTCGTGGGCCGGTGCTGATGACCCCGACCGTCTCAGGTTTGGTGCGCTCACGAAGTTCCCGCAGTGCCGTTCCCAGAAGGCTGAGGTCTGTCACAGATCCATAATACCGATGATCAGTTCAACCTATGCACTGGCCCTTCATTCGGTGTCGTGGGGAACAGCCTGACCCAAGCTTAATATTCCGGCTGCAGATCGTGATCTTTATATGGTGGCCGCTGTCTGGCGTCACCAGCGGGCGACGAGCGTTTCTTCCGCGTCCCGGTTGCGGTACAGCCAGGTGGTTCCCGGCGCGGTGGCCCCAGTCAGGTAGCCGACGATGGACTCCCGCTGTGTTGCGCTGTCCAGTGCACCAAGCAGCTTCAGGGCGTCGGGCCGGGCGAAGAAGGCGGCTTGTTCGATGTCGTCGTCCTGCGGCCTGAGGTTCCCTGTCCACGCGTCGATCTCGAAGGCTGCGGCCAAGGCCGAGAGGTGTGGCTCGGAGTCGATGTGCATGAGGAATGCGGTCCGCACCGGGTCCCCGACCAGCAGTCCGGTCTCCTCCCGCAGCTCGCCCCGGAGAGCTTCGTGCAGGAACTCGCCGTCCTCAACCCCGCCACCGGGCAGCGACCAGAGCATCTCGGCGTTGGTGCCGAGACTCTCTCGCTGGACGCTCCGCGGAAAAGCTGCCCAGGCAACTCCAGGAGGTCCAGGCCGAGCGGGCTGAACTGGCGATCGCCAAGCGGGTGTTGAACCGTCTGGACGAGCAGGCCCGGGCCGACGCCGAAGCTGTCGCTCCGGATATCGGCGAAGGTGCCGGGCGGGCAGTTCCTGCTCATCGAGCACCGCGACCCGCCCACACCATTCCGGAGCCATGATGCACCTCGTGATGACCGCCCTGATGGATCGCCGCCTCCCTGGCGAGATCCGACACCAGCGCATCAACTGGAGGGGGCCAATGTGGCCCAGGCTGGCGGCGTTCAGAGGTGACACCGTGAAAGCAACATCCTGTCGGCTCGTGGCTGGCAGGACGCCTACCGATCACACCCCACTTTTTGTGACGTCACTACGCCGGCTGACAAAGGATGCACCATGCACCTGACCATTCTTGCCGCTTCTGGTGCCACAGGCCTCGCCCTGACCCGGCAGGCACTGGAGCGTGGACACACCGTCACCGCCATAGCCCGCACCCCGGCGCGCATAGTCGTCCCTGACTCGCCTCAGCTGACCCGCGTCGCTGCAGACGTCCATGATATCGACACCATCGCCGAGGCGCTGCGGGGCAGCGAAAGCGTACTGTCCGGTCTCGGCTGGGTCAGGGGCGAGAAGCAGTCGGGCGTGCTGAGTGCGGGCGCCCGAGCCGTGGTCGCGGCGCGCCCTGACCGCATCATCTGGCTCGGCGCCTACGGGACCGGCCCGTCGGCGCAAGCCGCCGGCTTGCCCATCCGGTTCGCACTCAAAGGCCTCGGCACTGAGCTGGCCGACAAGGTTGCTTCGGACGGCATCGTGCTCGAAGCCGGCGGTACGGTCTTCCACGCGGGTCCGCTGTCTAAGAACCGGCTCAGCCCAGCTCGGCGCACCGTCGGTCTCGACGAAGCACCAAAGAGGTTCTTCCCCGCCCGTGTCAGCCGTGACACGGTGGCCGCCGCCATGCTCGACGAGGTGGAGAATCCTCGCTACCCGGGCCGCATCGCCCTTCCCCTGGAGCGCTGATCTGCAAAAGCCGAACAGTTCACGAGCCAGCGCGCCGTACGGATCGTGCAGCTGAGCGCAATCGCATGCAGGGTGCGGTGTGCCCCGGCCACCCGCCGTACGGGGCGCGCCAGCTGGCCGGGGCACAGACGGCTCCCGCGCCGGGCCCAGTCCGGCTGGCGCGGGATTCCTTGTCTTGCGGCTCAAGTCCGTTAACGGTGCGCGCCGTCAGTGCTGATTGTGGGTCGGAAGAACACGGTCGACGAGAGCCGGGGCGTTGACCCCTGATGCTGAACACACGAGATACTGGATCCTGAGGCTCTGAGAACGGACATCTCGTGGTCCTGAAGAACTACCCGTCGAAGTTCAAAGCGGACACGGTCGCGCTGTACGAGTCGCGGCCGGAGGCGACGATCAGGTCGGTTGCCGCCGATCTGGGGATCAACCCGGAGACGCTGCGGAACTGGGTGAGGGCGGCCGGAGTGAGCCGGCCCCGGGGACGCCGGGCTCAGGAACCGTCCCAGCCGCCGGACAGCTGCGGACCGGGCCGCCCGGCAGGCGGCAGGCGCCCGCCTGGCCGCCCAGATACGGGCCGTACACCAGGAATCGGACGGCACCTATGGAGCCCCGAGGATTACCGCCGAGCTCCGCGAGGCCAGCGGTGAGGCGGTCAACCACAAGCGGGTCGCGAGGATCATGCGGGTGTCCGGGATCGAAGGGGTCCGGTTGCGCCGTCGGCACCGCACCACCGTCCCCGATCCGGCGGCGGCCAAAGCGCTGGACCTGATCGGTCGCGACTTCAGTGCCGAGAAGCCGAACACGAAGTACGTCGGCGACAACACCTACCTGCCCATCGACGGCGGAAGATTCTGCTACCTGGCGACCGTCACCGACCTCGCCTCACGCCGTCTGGCCGGCTGGGCGATCGCCGGCCACATGCCTGCGGACCTGGTGACCGACGCCCTGGCCGCGGCGATCCGCACCCGCGGCAGCCTCGCCGGATCGATCATGCACACCGACCACGGAGCCCAGTACACGAGCAGGGCCTTCGCCCAATCCTGCAGGTCAGCAGGGGTCCGGCGAAGCATGAGCGCGGTCGGGTCCAGCGCTGACAACGCACTCGCCGAGTCCTTCAACGCGACCTTCAAACGCGAAACCCTGCAAGGACGAAAGAGCTGGCCAACCGAGCGCGAGGCCCGACTCGACGCCTTCAGATGGCCCCACCGCTACAACACCCGACGCCGACACTTCCGCCTCGGACAACGATCACCGATCGTCTTCGAGAACGCCCTTCACCACACACCAACTACGCTGGCACCAGCCGCATAACCCGTACTCAGGATCCGGGGTCAAGGCTCTGGCGCGGCGCGGCAAGCGCTTTGGTCAGCATCGCCTGGAGCCGATGCTGCTCGGCCTCGCCGAGCACCGACAGCGGGGAGCGTGCTGCGACGAGGTCGAGCAGTTGGGTGCGCACCTCAACGCCCCGCTCGGTCAGGACCAGTGTTCGGACACGCCCGTCTTCCGGATGGGGGCGGCGCTGCCCAAGACCCTTGTCCTCCAGCTGCACGCTCAACTGGGAGATGTTGGACGGGTCGCAGTGCAGTTGTGCCGCCAGCTTGCGCAGCGGGAGTGGGGCTGCCGCTGGGTCGAGAATCCAGAGCAGATTGGCCAGCGGCTCAGTGAGGTCCAGCTCTTCCAGGCCGTTACGCATAACGCCCGTGATGCGTGCGGCAAGCTGCATCACCTGATCAAGCGTTCGGGCCGCGATATCACTGGATGGCACGTCACGCCTCCCGCTCACCTCGATGGCGCCGTCTGACGACGTGCGCCTGCTGGCATGGGGTATAGCGTACCCAGCCTGCCGATTACATGACTTTCTCCTTGACTTTAACACCCAACAACGCTGGGGCTCCGAAGGCCGGGTGGCACACAGTCCCCTTCACCGCATCACGGGGATCGACGATATTTACTTGAGAAAATCATGTAATCTCTCATGTATGAAGCCAATCGCAGCCCTGAGCGTCACACTTTCAGCACCCGGTGGGCCGGACGTCCTGCGCGTCGAGGAGCACTTCCTGCCGTCCCCGGGACCTGGCCAGGTCCGGATCAGTACGGAGGCGGCGGGCGTCGCCTTCAACGACATCACCACCCGTCAAGGTCTCAATCCCGGCCGCCTGCCGCGCGTGCTCGGATTCGACGCGGTGGGCCACATCGACGCCGTCGGCCCCGGCGTCGGAGACCTCGCGATCGGTCAGCGCGTCGGGGCCCTGGTCGGCACCGGTGGGTACGCAACGCACGTACTTGCTCCGCAGGGACGGGTCGCTCCACTGCCGGAAGGGCCGGACGCCGCTGTGCTCGACGCGCTCATGCTCAACTACCTCACGGCGTGGCAGATGTTCCAGCGCGTCGCCCGGCCGCAGCCGGGACAGAGCGTCCTCGTGCTCGGCGCGGCCGGCGGGGTCGGGTCGGCGCTGTGCCAGCTCGCCGCCCACGCCGGCGTCATTGTCCACGGCACGTCCAGCCCTTCGCGTCGAGCCCAGGTCGAAGCGCTCGGCGCGACATGGGCACCGAACGCCGCCGCGGTCCCCGCCCCGGTCGCGGCGACGTTCGACCCCGTCGGAGGACCCTCGCTGGCACAGTCCCGCAGAGCAACCGCCGGTACCGGCGTCGTCGTCTCCTACGGCTTCAGCTTCGCCGCCGGTTCGGGACATTCCCGTACCGGGGCCCTGCTGCGCACCGCCGCAGCGATCGCACGGGCCAAGCTGACTCCAGGCCCCCGCCTGGCCCTGCACACCGTGGAGCGCGCGGTCGACCGGGACACCGCCGCCTTCCGCGCCGACATCACCACACTGACCGAGCTGCTCGCACAGGAAGCCATCGCACCGAAGGTGACCACGCTCCGGCTGCAGGATGCCGCCGAGGCCCACCGGCGCCTCGAAAACCGCGAGGTCACGGGAAAACTGGTCCTGCTGCCCTGAACTGTTCCCTGTGGGACCGACATGTTGAAGTGGATCGAGCAGAGGTGGATGCGTGCCGGGTCGGCGTATGGAGGAGACCACGTGCACGCGCACGTGATGGGCGGGCCCGACGAAAGTGCCGGGCCCGCCCATTCCATGTCCGTTACCCGGCGGCAGGCGATTCGCCGGCCTTGTCGACCACGGCATGGTCCAGCTCGGCGCTGCTGGACAGCAGTGTGCCGGACTCTCCGTATGTTTCGTCCTTGGTCAGGTAGCTGCGGGAGCCGAGGAAGGTGTAGTCCTTCTTGTCGAAGACCCACTCGGTCCTGATGCCGTAACGGGTGTCGTCACGGGCGATGCCAAGGCCCTGGCGGCCGATTGCGTCGCGCGCCTTCGGGGCCGGGGTGACACCGGGGATCTTCGCCGCGGCCTGGTAGAGGGCGGCAGCGGTACGGGGCGGCATCACTGCGCCGAGCAGCGAGCCGATCTGCTCGAACACCGCCTGGTCGCGCTCGCGGCCCTTGGTGTGCGGAGTCTTCGTGTACAAGTAGGTCAGCAGCTTGTCAGGGTCGGTGGGCAGGGAGCTGAGCCACTGGTAGGTGGGCCGGTTGATGCCGGCCGCCGTGCCGTGTGTGTCGCCGAGTTCGGCGTTGATGGGAAAGGTCTTGCCGTCTTCCCGGATCAGACCGGGTTTGAGCAGAGGTCCCGGCTCCTGGGCATACCACACCTCACGGTCCGTCAGCGGGCCCAGTACGGCCTTTCCGGTCGTCAGGTCGGCGCTGCGGGTCTTCTCCTTGGTGTAGACGAACTGGTCGTCCCGCACGGTGGGGGCGGGGTGTTCCCCGGCGGCGGCGGAGATCCGGTCGAGGAGAGCCGCGGCCGGCTGCATGTCCGTGGCCGCGCCGTGCGACGCGGTGCCGGAGGCCCCCTTGCCGCTGTCGGTCAGGGCGATTCCCGCGCTCAGCGCGCAGGCCAGGGCCAGCGCGGTCGTCGGCACCAGGAGCGCGGGGCGCAGCAGCCGGCGGACCGGCCGGGCACGTTCGGCGTGGGCGCGGTCAATGGTACGCATCAGCAGATCCTTGTGACGAAGGTGCTGCTCGCGCGGAACGTCCCAGTCGGCCGGGGGCGGTAGCAGGCGGGCGATTTCCTCGCGGTCGCCGTGCCACTCCCGGGAAGTGGAGGTGATCCTGTCCTTCATGTGGGCTCCTCCCGCACGGGCAGGGCCGCGATTGCGGCCGCACTTGTCATCTCTCCGCGGGCGGAGCCCGGTTCCAGGTTTTCTTCCGCGAGACGGGCGAGCTTCTTGCGGGCACGCGAGAGCCGGGAGCGTACGGTCCCGACCGCGATGCCCAGAGCCTCGGCCGTCTGCTGGTAGTCCAGGCCGGACCACACGCACAGGGCCAGCACCTCCCGCTCCTGGCGTTTCAGCCGGTCCAGGGCGACGTGAACGGCACGCAGGCGGCGCGCGTCATCGATGCGTCCGGCCAGCTGGGGCACGAAGTCCTCCACACTCGGCGGCCGGGGCTGACGCGCCAGGAACAGCTGGCGCCGGCGCAGGCTCCGCCGGGCGTTGTCCGCCTTGTGGGTGGCGATGCCCAGCAGCCAGGGCAGCAGGGAACCGCCGTCCTCCCGTACGCGCGTGCGCGTGCGCCAGGCGGCAAGGAACGTCTCGGACATGATCTCTTCAGCTGTCGACCAGTCGCCGGTCAGGCGCAACCCGTGGTTGTACACGGCGCGGGCGAACTCCTCGTACAGCTGGGCGAACGCCGCGCGGTCTCCCTCGCGCACGCGGCGGCGCACTTCGTTCTCTGAGTCCTTCACACCCTCTTCTCTCCACGAAGCGGGTGGAGTTCCTGTGGTCTGCGTCACCTGCTGACACGACTGCTCAAGGGAACCGGGCCAGGCTGATATCCGGGACTCGGCGCGGGTGACCGTCGAGGCCGGTACACGTTCGCCGGTATCGGCCCTCCGCCGAAAGTATGTGCTCGGTTCGCTGCCCGGCCAGGGAGGTTGGCACAGTGCCGCCGTGCTGCACCAACTCGACGAGGTCGGCCTCATCCACGCCTCCGCCACCAGTGGTCTGCCGGCAACACCGGGCCCGTCGGGGTGTATCTGCCCGCTCTCAGCAGTCAGGTCCGCGACCTCACTTCGGTGCCGGTGGCGGCCGCCACCGGCCTGTCTCCACCCCCGACCAGGTACGCACCGCGGCCGCCTGGGTGGACGCCGTCGTCGTCGGCTCCGCCGTGGTACGCCCCATCCAGGCCGAACCGCGTGCTCCGGCCGCCGCGGCAGCCTCCGCGGCCCGCGCGTTCGCCGACGCCCTGCGTCCCAGGGCCGACTGATGACGACCGAACCGGTAGCCGTGCCGCACACGGGGACACCCACCTCGGCGCCGCCGCACTCAAGGTCCTCACCCGCCACTGGCCCGCCCTGTACGGCCAGGACCGGTAGTCGACGCCCCTTCCAGCCACCGGCCTGTCTCGTAGGCGCCGTGCGGCTGCTGCCTGCTGCGGCCACGCCGCTCATCCTTGCCGCGAGGACGGCCGGCTGCCGGATCGTCGCCGCGCTCGCCCTGGCACGCCACCGCGACCGCCCGCCCTCCCGCACCCGTATCCTGCCGCTGTCCGTATCGCCCGCCCCGCACCTGCGCCTGATCGGCCCCACGCCGAAGACGACGCCGTGGCCCGCGTGTTCGCGCTGCACCTGCTGCTCTGGCACGAATACGACGTCGACCTCACTCTGCCCCAACTGCACGCCGACACTGCGCTCGGCCGCGCCATGCAGGCCACCTGCCAGCCCGGTCTCACCGCCGCGCTGCATGCTCCTCCTGCGCTCGTGCTGCCCTTCGACTTCGAGTTCCGACCCGTCCGTCAGTCTCGATCGCAACACCACTGACCATCTCGTCGCCGATATGGAGCGGCTACGTGAGCACTTGGGCATCGAGCGCTGGCTCCTCTACGGCGGCTCCTGGGGCTCAACACTGATCCTCGCCTACGCTGAGCGCTATCCTGAGCGAGTCTCCGAGGTTGTCATCGTCGGCGTCACCATGACCCGGCCGGAGGAGACCGACTGGCTCTACCGCGGCGTCGGACGCCTACTGCCCGGCCCCTGGGAGGCATTTCGTGACGCATTCCCGGAAGCGGACCGGAGCGGCAATCTTGTGGCCGCCTACACCCATCTGTTGAACAGCTTTGATGAGGCGGCCAGGGCTAAGGCGGCGCGAGACTGGTGCGCTTGGGAGGATGCTGTCATCGCCCACGAGGTACTCGGTCATCCGGGCGCCTACAGCGACAAGGTTGACAACGCACTGATGGCATTCGTTCGGATTTGCGCACACTACTTCGCGAATGACGCCTGACTTGAAGATGGACAACTCCTGCGTGACGCACACCCGCTGGCTGGTATCCCGGCAGTGTGGATCCACGGCCGGCTCGACCTGGGCAGCCCTTTGGAGACTGCATGGGAGTTGTCCAAGGCGCGGTCAGACGCGGAGCTGAAAGTGATCGACGACTCCGGACACATAGGTAGTCCTGCGATGCAGGACATGACCCTGGAGGCGATTACTCAGTTCGGCAAGAGCGGACGGTGACGCGCTCCGCACTACACGGTCGACTCGTCACCCCGGAAGAGAACCAGAAGACAGGAATAGCGCACAAGCAGAATATCCCCGGCTGGTAATTCACCAAATCGAGAGCGGGGCGCTCACCCAGTCTACGGCGCTTGGCGCGGGCCGGGTACCTCACCGGTCGGCCGGGGACCTGTGGCGAGACGGTGGGCGTACTGCTTCATAAGGCTTCTCCCTCTCTTTCAGCAGTCGGGCGCTCGAGGAAGCGCAGTATCTCGCGGCAAAGCTTGTCGAATGAGGGCGCGGCATGGCGGGCAGCGTCGAGGTCGAAGTACTGGACAAAGGAGGGCTGATGGGCGGGAGGCCGGTAGGTGCTGCCCAGCGGCATGCGGTCAGACAGCCACTCTTTGGCTCCGCGAATCGCCTCCGGATTGGGCGGGGGCGCAAGGTCATGGGGCAGTCCCATGCGCCCGGCCAGGAACCATGCCTCAAACTCCCGCACGGCCACCACCGCGGTCAGAGGGACATGCGCGTGACTGTTCCGCGCCAGGCTGTGTATTTGAGTGGCCAACTCGACGGCGCAGTCGTCGTCCGCGTCCAGCAGGACGAGCACGGCGGTGGGGCAGGGCCGGCGCGCGGTGACGATGGTGAGCGCTTGGCTGAGCGGCTCGAGCTTGAGCATCCGGTCGTGCGGAAGGCGGTAGGCGGGTTGGATGTCGGCGTAGGCGCCTTCGCGTAGGTGGGGGACGAGGCGGTGAAGCAGGCCCTGAAGGGCCTTCTCCTCTCCGTGGCCCTCCACAACGGGTGCGATCACCGGGTAAGGGATGGTCACTGCGGGCCGCCTTCCCGCAGGCCGTGCGGCC
Source organism: Streptomyces sp. 8P21H-1 (assembly GCF_013302945.1). Classification (NCBI taxonomy): domain Bacteria; kingdom Bacillati; phylum Actinomycetota; class Actinomycetes; order Kitasatosporales; family Streptomycetaceae; genus Streptomyces; species Streptomyces sp. 8P21H-1. The sequence goes on from NZ_JABTYA010000220.1 coordinate 29,875, forward strand.
AACTGCTCTTGGGGCGCATTTCTCCACTGCGCAGGAGTTCGGGAAGGGTCAACACGCCGTCAGCGAGCAGGCTGCGGCCGGTCTCGTCGATCGGACCAATACTGCTGCCGTGACCGTCGTCGCGTACGACCAGCAGATGGTCCGGGTCGGCGGCGGAGCTGTCCAGCAGATCGGCGCTCTGGGTGGTCACTATTACCTGCGTGTTGCGCGAAGCGCCCACCAAGGCGTCGTAGAGGGCTCCCAGCACTGGTGGGTGCAGAGAGATCTCGGGCTCCTCAATTCCGATGAAGGGGATCGAACCGTTCAGCGCTCGGGACTGGAAAAGTGCGGCAAGAACACCGGCCAGGCGCAGTGTGCCGTCGGACAATGACCGGCGGTCGACCTGCTTCCGGCTACCGTCCTCAAGGAAGCGGCCGACAACGTAGGCCAGGTCGGCCTCCTCGAACTCCTTGCCGTCCAGCCCCGCCGCATTCTCGATCATGGTGGAGACGTAGCCGTCGATGGTGTCCTTGACCCATGGCCTGTGCCGGGACAGGAGGTTGAGGACCCGTGCCAGGTGCTCCCCCCGTTCGCCCAGGACGACGTCACCGCGTCGGCTTGGCGTCTGGTCAATGTCCCGCAGCACCGGCGTGTGCAGTTCGTAGAAACGCATGGAGTGCAGGCTGCGGGCGACCGGGTAGGCGCCCCGCTGACGGCGAGAGACTTTGGACAGAAGTAGGTCATCCCGCCAGTCGTCTGAGCGCAACTGCCGGTCGAGATCCGGCAGCGAGAACAGGGCGGGCTCCTCAGGGAACACCAGTTCTTCCCGCCTGATGCCGGGCCTGCCATCCGCCTCGGGATCGGCACCCACTTCCAGTAGGTACGAAGCCTCCAGCGTCACTCGTTCGCTGTCCGGTTCGGAGGCGGGCACGGTGACGTCCAGCCGGATGCGAAAAGTGTCTGCCTGTGTGCCCGCTGAAGACCTGTGAAGGATCTCTTCCAAGCCACCTCGCGGCTCCAGAGCCTCTCCCGGTGACATGCGTAGGGCATCCCGGACGAAGCGCAGCGCGTCCAGGAAGTTCGACTTGCCGGCTGCGTTCGGCCCCGCGAGGACCGTCAGCGGCCCGAGCCGGACGTCACACTCGGCAATCGACCGGAAGTTCTCGATCCGGACACGTGTCAAGAGCACGGCCACACACCGCATCCGACACCACGCGCCGCATGGCGGTCTCGCAGATCGCCAAGGCCCGGCTGACCGGGTACCGCCGCAGAAGCGCTGCTGTTCACGTGTGTCCCCACTTCCTCATCCGTATCGACCGCACCTGTCACCGTCCTTTACCAGCAGCGTGCATCGCCATGGGGCGATGCACAGGTGCCAACGCGGTCCATGATCAGGCTGGCCCATTGCTCGCAACACTACCGAGGCTCTCGATGCCCCTTCTTCCGCCACTCCCCCGGAGCACTGGACATCCTCCTGCGGTCCTGCAGCCGCAGGACCGCCACCGAGTCCGGTGATCGCGGGACTCTGTGAGTTGAGGGCGGGCAGACCCAGGGGGGTGAGGCCGATCCTTGGAGTGGACACCCCGACAATGTCGGTCTCAGCCCCGCCATAGCGGAGACGTGGGCCAAATACGCCAACGACAGCTGGACCCATTACCTCGCCGCCCGCACCTGATGTAGCGGCTCCCCCGACCACACGACTTCACAGTCACTTACGGAGACTGGGCGGGCGGGATGTGCACGGTCATGATCAGGCGGCATGTCTCGGTGCCTGAGCCACGGTAGGTGTGGGGGACGTCGCTGTCGAAGGTGGCGGTCTGACCGGCCTCGACCGGGTGCTCGGTGCCGTCGACGACGAGAACCATCTCTCCGGCGGTGACGCTGACGGTCTCCACGACGCCAGTCTGGTGCGGGTGGCTGGGGTACTCCTCGCCGGGTTCCAGTTTCCAGCGCCAGACCTCAACCGGGGCCGGCCCCGACGTGGTCAGCATGAGCCGGGCCTCGCCGCCTTTCTTCCCGGCCCACAGGGGCATGGCGGCGTCGGCAGACACAACCCTCACGCGGCCTTCAGCCGGCCCCTCCATCAGTGCGGACACCGAGATGCCGAGGGTGTCAGCAAGACGGACCAGGGTGGCGAAGTTGGGGTTGCCCTGAGCCTTTTCCAAGGCGACCAGGGCGCCCTTGCTGACCTTGGCGCGTCGGCCGAGTTCATCCAGGGACAGTCCGGCGCGGGTACGGGCCGCGCGGACGTTGTGCGCGAGCGTCCGCAGCGCCATCTCGGTCTCGGCCATCGGTTTGGTCCCTCCAGCAGCAGGTCGGCGTGCTGCACCGTGCGGTCGTTCAGTTGACGATTTGCGGTCGGTGTGTTGTACGGTGTAGTCGTTCCATTGATAGTAAGGGATGTACGTACCGTGATCGCTCTCCTGCTGGCCCTGGGTAGCTCCCTAGCCTACGGATGCGCCGACTTCCTCGGCGGCTTGGGCGCTCGCAAGGCCCATGTCCTGCGGACCGTGATGATCGCTGCGCCGGCCTCGCTGACCGTCGAGCTGCTGCTGTGGCCCTTCCTCGGCGCCTCCTTCGAGCCCGCCACCCTCGCCTGGGGCACTGCCTCCGGTGTCGCGTCGGCCGCCGCGTTCGCGCTGCTCTACAAAACGCTGGCGATCGGGCCGATGAACGTGCTCTCCCCAGTGACCGCGTTGGTCTCCGCGATGCTGCCGGTCGGGGTCGGGCTCGTGCAGGGTGAGCACCTCGGCTGGGCCGGGCTGGTCGGCCTGCCGCTGGCTCTGGCCGCGGTGATGCTAGTGAGCGCCGCAAACGGCGCGAAGGGGGTCCGCCCCTCGCGCACGGCGCTGCTGCTGGCCTTCGGAGCCGGGACTGCCATCGCTCTGCAGCTGATCTTCTTGCACCAGGCTCCCTCCGGCAGTGGTGTGGCCCCGCTCGTCATCGGCCGCGCCGTCTCCTCCGCCGTCACCCTGACGGCCGCCGGGATGATGTACCGCAAACTCGGTTCCGACAAGCCCGCCTACGCGATATCGGCTGCCGCCGGAGTGCTGGACTCGGTGGCGAACCTGCTGTTCCTCTTCGCCGCCCGCAGCGGCGACCTGGCCGTCGTCGCCGTGATCACCGCCCTGTACCCGGCCGGCACCGTCCTGCTCGCCCGCAGCGTCCTGGCCGAGCGCATCCACCGCCGCCAGCTGATCGGCCTGGGCACCGCCGCCGTCGCCGTCAGCCTTCTCGCCCTCACCTGACCGCCTCGCTCTTGGAAGGATCCGAGCATGGTGGTCCCGCCTCGGGACACCGTCCTGGACACCGCCGAGTGGCAGACCTGGATCGCCGACGGCCACGACTTCGGCAGCCTCGGCGTCAACAGCCTGCCAGGGCAGGCGCCTCTTGCTGCGCCCCATCACTTCAGCCACGACGGCGACACCCTGCTGCTCCACTTCACCCGGCGCGACCCCGACTGGGAGGCGGTCGAGGCGGCTCCGGACGTCACGTTCACCGTCCCCGCCCTACCCCTGCGGTGCCGGCGCGCCATGTGCGGCCGCCCGCTTGCCGCGTGCGGGGGAACCCAGCACTTCACGGCCGCCCAGTTCACCTGCCGGACCACGATCACCGAGGATCACGACGCCGGGACCAAGCCCACGCGCCGCCCGGCCGCGGCTGATGGCTCGCCCTGCAGACGGCCAGGGTCCGCGCTTGACGGACTGCGCCTCGACGTCATCGAGGCCCGTGCGAAGACCGCAGACGGCGACTACGAGTCCACCGACCAACGAGCTGATCCTTTCCATCCGCGCCCTGCGCTCGGCCTCGGGCCGGGCTAACCCTCAACCTCCCGCACACCACCCCCGGAACGGACCTTCGATGACCCTCTTCCGCATCACCCCAGATATCGCTGACGCCTTCCCCGACACCCTCATCGCCGTCGTCACTGCCACCGGTCTGCGCGGCCGCGAGTCATGGCCGGCCACCACCGTCGCGCTGGAGGAAATGGAAGCCCGGCTCGCCCACGGTTCCTGGTCCCCGGCCGACGAGAACGACCCGCGCATCGAGGCATGGCATGCCGTCTACCGCGCCTTCGGCACCAATCCACGCCGCATCCGGCCCAGCGTCGACGCCCTGGGTCGCCGCCTGGCGAAGAAGGGCACCCTGCCCCGGATCAACCCGGCAGTCGACTCCTACAACACCGTTTCCGTCCGCCACGGCCTGCCCGCAGGAGCCTTCGACCTCGGCCATGTCACCGGCGACGTCGAGATCCGCTACGCCGACGGCAGCGAGACCTTCACCCCACTCGGCGAGCCGGGCACCGTCGAGAACCCCAAGCCCGGCGAGGTCATTTACACCGACACCACCGACGTGCTCACCCGGCACTGGAACCACCGCGACGCCCACCGCACCCGCGTCACCGAGGACTCCACCCATGTCGCCTTCGTCCTGGAGACCGTCACCGCCACCCGCGACGAGCAGCTCCTCAGAACCGCGGCCGCCGACTTGCAGGCCCTCCTGCAGCCGCACTGCGACACGAGCACCGTGCACTACCTCAGCCCGGCCCACCCCGACGCCACCACCTGACCGCCCCGGCCCGCCCAGCACGGCGGCAGGGCCACGCCTGCCGCCGCCGTAAGTCCACCCCCGCACCCCGTTGGAGGCCCGTCTTGTTCACCGGTCTGAGCGCCTTCCCGCTCACTCCCATCCCCGGCAACGGCAGCATCGACGAGAAGGCGTACGCCGCGCTGATCCAGCGGCTCGCCGCCGCCGGCGTCGACTCCATCGGCGCGCTGGGCTCCACCGGCTCCTACGCCTACCTGACCCGGGAGGAACGCGCCCGCGTCGCCCACCTCGCGGTCGAGCACGCCGACGGCGTGCCGGTCATCGTCGGCATCGGGGCCCTGCGCACCCGCCAGGTCCTCCAGGCCGCCGAGGACGCGCAGAACACCGGGGCCTCCGCGGTCCTGCTGGCGCCGGTGTCCTACCAACCGCTGACCGAGGAGGACGTCTTCGGCCTGTTCGAGGAGGTCACCGCAAATCTGTCGGTTCCGCTGGTGATCTACGACAACCCCGGCACCACGCACTTCACTTTCACCGACGAGTTCTACATCCGCCTGGCCCAGCTGCCGCAGGTCGCCTCCATCAAGATCCCCGCCCTCCCCGCCGATCCCGAGCAGGCCCGGGATCGCGTCGAGCACCTGCGCCGGCTCCTGCCCGAGACGGTGACCGTAGGCATCAGCGGAGACGCCGCCGCGGCCCGGGGTCTGAACGCGGGATGCGACGCCTGGTACTCGGTGATCGGCGGCACCTTCCCCCAGCCGGCCCTCGCCCTCACCCGCGCAGCCCAGGCCGGCCGGCACGAGCAGGCCGCACAGGAGTCGAAGCGGCTCCAGCCCCTGTGGGACCTGTTCGTCCAGCACGGAGGCTCCCTGCGCGTCGTCGCCGCAGCCGCAGCCCACCTGGGCCTGACCGCCCACCGCAACCTCCCGCTGCCGCTGCGCGGCCTGGACGCCGAGGAACGCGCCCACCTCGCCACGGTGATCGAGCAGCTCCACCTCCACACCTGACAGCCCGCCGCCGCCCTCCCACACGCGGGAGGGCGGCGGCGCCCCGGACTTCCTTCCGCCCCCATTTCCCGCAGGAGACGCGCGGCCGTGCGCCTACGCACCGACCAGTTCGTCGACAAGCCCGGCTGGGGTCCGCTGGTCCGCTACATCATCGCGGCGACCCTGGCCCGCACCTCCGACGGCGGCGCGGTCGTGGCCATCGTGCTGATGGTCACCGCCGGCGACGGCTCGGGCTGGCTGGCCGGCGCCCTGGGGGCCTGCATCACCGCCCCCCACCTACTCGGTCCCTTCGTCGCCCGCAGCCTGGACACCGCCCGCGACGGCCGGACCGTCATCGCCGCAGCCTCCCTAGCCCACGGCACCGCCCTGGCCGCCGCCGTCCTGCTCTACCCCCACACCCACCCCGCCGTCACCGCCGTCCTGCTGGTCGTCTCCGGCCTGTTCGGGCCCCTGCTCACCGGCGGTATCAGCAGCCGCCTGCCCGCCATCGCCGGACACGGCCAGCGACGCCAGCGCCGGGCCCAGGGCTGGGACGTGACCACTTACGGCATTAGCGGCACCGTCAGTCCCACCCTCGTCGCCGCCCTCGCCACCTGGGCCTCACCCGCCACCGCCGCCCTCACCCTGGCCGCCGGCTGCTTCATCGCCGCCGCCGTCATCCGCTTCCTGCCCCGTACCCCGGCCCCCGGCAAAGCCGCAGACGTCCCCCGCCCCATCCGCACCCTCACCGGCATCCTCGCCTCCGGGCCCCTGCGCCGCACGCTGTATCTGACCGTGACCGTCGCCTTCAGCGTCGCCGCTCTGCCCATCGTTGCCGTCGCCGGCACCCCTGCCCTCGGCGTCAGCGCCTCCGTGGCCGGACTCCTGACCGCCGCCTACGGCCTGGGCAACCTCGCCGGATCCGCAGGCGTCATGATCCGCCCCTCCCGCACCGAAGCAGACCAGCTCACCACCCGCCTCGCCGCCACCGTCGGCGCCACCCTCCTGCTGATCACCCTCGCCCCCTCCTTCCCGCTCGCCCTCGCCGCCTACGCCGCCGCCGGATCGCCAACGCCTACTTCTTCGCCGCCACCCTCGCCGCCCGCAACGAATACGCCTCCGACAACGCACGCGGACAGATCTTCGTCTGGGTCGGCGCCCTGAAGATCACCGCAGGATCCGCCGGAACAGCAACCGCTGGCGCCCTCATCAGCACCGGCCTCCTCCCCCTCCTGGCCACCGCCCTCACCCTCACCGCCACGCTGCTCTCCTCCACCGAACGCCACCGCCGCCGACGCAACCCCCACCCTGACCTCCCATCGCCCGAACCCTCGCGGGCCCAGCCCAAGAGCGAACACGCGACCAGGAGTCCGGGCCCCGGCAGGATCGACGGCCGCACATCGACCTGACGGACTGAAAACGTCCTGCCGAGACTTCAGACACCAGCACCGGTTTCCCGACCCGTTCCTACTCGGACCCCGAAGAGGCCCGCGCCCTCGCTGCCCAGCTGCGGGACGAGGTCGAAGGCATCGCACGCCCACCGATCTGATCGCCACATCGGCCTAGAACCTCCCAGCCCATCGCGCCGCCGGTGAGGAGGTACCGATCATCCTCGCTGCCCGACAACCCATGCGGGTCCGACTGACTCCCGAGGGCTGAGCGATGACGCCGGAAGAGTACGAGCGGTGGCATGTCCGGAACTGCGCACGCTGCGGCCGTCGGGCGGCGAAGTCGGCAGAGTGGCCGAGGTCGATGAACCGCTGGTCTCGGACGTGAGTCGTCATCACGAACTCAAGCCCGTGACCGTCCTTCTCCATCGCGGCCCAGCACCCGGCGGTCACATAGGCCCAGCTATCGCTGCGTGGACCGGGGCCGACAACGAGAACCCGCAGGTCGGGCAGGACCTCGCGTCGTTCCGACCCCAGGTCACAGACGACGACCTCAACGGAATGCCCCTCGAAGAACGCACGGACATGTGACTCAACGGCCTCCACGGCCAGCAGCCTCGCATCACTCACCGCGCGATCATGCCAGACCCCGATCAACCGACCCGACTTCTCACCCAGCGTCATGGTCCGTGAGTCTCAGCCGCGAATACGCGACACCTCAACATGCGGGCCTACCAGTCCCAAGGCCGGTACAGCTCCTCGTCAGATGCGCGGTCCAGGCCCGTCCTGCCCGTGTCACCCGCCCGGGTTGCCCCGCGGGTTCTGGACGAGACCGTTCTGGTAGGCGATGACGACGAGTTGGGCTCGGTCGCGTACGTCGAGTTTGGACATGGCGCGCTGGATATGGCTGCGAACGGTCAGCGGGCTGAGGACAAGATGGTCTGCGATCTCTGTGTTGGACTTGCCGTAAGCGGCCAGGGTCATGACTTCGCGCTCGCGGTCGGTGAGGGCGGCGAGGCGTTCGGGCGGTGCGAGCGGTGGGCGGTCCGGTGCCGCCAGGAAGCGGTCGATGAGGGAGCGGGTCGCCGTCGGGGAGAGCAGCGAGTCGCCGCTCGCCACGGTGCGGATGCCGGCGAGCAGGAGGTCGGGGCTCACGTCCTTGCCAAGGAAGCCGCTGGCACCAGCCCGCAGCGCCTTGGCCACGTTCTCGTCGCTCTCGAAGGTGGTGAGGATCAGGACACGGGTGGCCGACAGGCCGGGACGGGCGCAGATGTCCGCGGTGGCGGCCAGGCCGTCGGTGCCGGGCATCCGGATGTCCATGAGGACGACGTCGGGTTCGTGGGCGAGGACGAGGTCGACGGCCTCCTGGCCGTCGGCGGCCTCCGCGACGACGGTGAGGTCCGGTTCCGAGTCGATGAGAATGCGGAAGGTGGCCCGGAGCAGGGCTTGGTCGTCAGCGAGCAGGACGCGGACGGTCATGAGTCGTTCTCGCTTTCGTGGAAGTTGTCCAGCGGCAGTACGCAAACAACTTCGAATCCGCCCTCCGGCCGGGGCCCGGCACGGAAGGTGCCGCCAACTGAAAGGGCGCGTTCGTGCATGCCGAGCAGCCCGAAACCGCGGTGCGGTTCCGGCTCGGCCGGAGAGTGGCTGGCCGAGGGATCGCTGGTGTCGTTGTCGATGGTGAGGGTCAGGTGGTGGGGTGTGTAGGACAGCCGCACCCGGGCGGTGCGGGTGGCCGCGTGCTTGGTGACGTTGGTGAGTGCCTCCTGGACGACCCGGTAGGACGTGAGGTCGAGGCCGGGTGTGAGCTGCTTGGGCTCCCCCTCGACGGTGACGTCGACGTCGAGGCCGGCCTCCGCGCAAGTCGCTACGAGGTCGGGCAGCTGCGCAAGGCCCGGGGCGGGGGCTGTCTCTTCATCATCGGTGTCCTGGCGCAGAAGCCCCACTGTGGCCTTGAGTTCGCGCAGGGCCGCGGCGGTTGTCTCGGGCAGCCTCGCGACGATCTCGAACGCCTGCTCGGGGTTGCTGCGGGCAAGGTGCGCCGCGGTACCGGCCTGGGCGTTGGCGAGGGCGAGGTGGTGGGCGACAACGTCGTGGAGTTCGCGTGCGATCCGGATGCGTTCCTGGATGACGCGCCGGCGTGCCTCCTCCTCCCGCTCGTGCACTGCGTGCTCGGTCCGGGCGGCAGCGTACTCACGCCGCACCCGCACGTAACCGCCGACGGCCGCGGCCACGAGGATCCAGGCGGCTGGATTGAGGCTGGTCAGGAACAGCGGGTGCGGGAACGTGTCGGAGAACAGCCCGATCACGGCTGTGGCTACGGCCGTGACCAGTGCGCTCTTCCACGCCGTTCTGCGCGAGGTGAGCAGGCTCGTGGAGTACTGGGCCACCAAGAGGGGGCCCATGAGCAAAGGGGTGAGCAGGTAATTCAGGGCGCTCTCGGCCATGACGCACAGCGCGGTCGCCGCCAGCACGGGCAGAGGGTGGGTGCGCCGTCGCAGCAGCGCCGCGCAGGCGAGGGCGGACAGCGCGACGCCGGGCCACAGGACGAGCGGGTCGTCCATGATCAAGCGGGTGAACCAGGCACCGGTGACGGCAAGGGCGAACAGCACCGTCAGGCCGAGCGCTCGCTGCGCGTGCGGATGGCTCCTCACGCGAAGCCACCAGTTCGTGCTCATTTTCGCCCTCCAAGGCAGGGCCCCCCGGTCAGAGTGTCAGACGCGTGCCGCGGAGCCGTTGCGTAGGCTCCGCGGCACGCTGGTGCGAGTTGCGTCAGATGCGCACGGATGTCTGCGCGGGGATGTCACCGCTTGCCGGACCAGTGGTGGGGGCAGCTCGATCGGTGAGCCCGGTGCCCTCGACATCGACACGCGGCAGTGCCCTGTCGAGCCATCGGGGCAGCCACCACGCCTTGTCGCCGAGCAGGACGAGCACAGCCGGTACCAGAGCCATGCGGACCACGAAGGCGTCGAAGAGCACCGCGCTGGCGAGCCCGAAACCGATGGTCTTGATCATCGACTCGTCCGCTCCGACGAAGCCGGAGAAGACCGCGATCATGATCGCGGCAGCGGCCACCACGACTCGGGCGCTGTACCGGAAACCGCTCACGACCGCCTGTGCGGGCCGCTCTCCGTGGACGTATGCCTCACGCATACGAGCCACGAGGAAGACCTCGTAGTCCATGGCCAGGCCGAAGACGATACCCACCAGGAAGATCGGCATCAGACTCATGATCGGGCCGGTCTGCTCGACGCCCAGCAGCTCCGCTCCCCAGCCCCACTGGAAGACCGCTACCACCGCGCCCAGCGAGGCCAGTACCGACAGCAGAAAGCCGAGGGCAGCTTTCAGGGGTACGAGCAGGGAGCGGAAGACCACCAGAAGCAGAACCAGGGACAGCAGGACGACGACCGTCAGATAGGGCAGCAATGCGTCCTGGAGCGCCCCGGCGGTGTCGATGTTCATCGCGGTGGTGCCGGTGATCTCGAAGGTCGCCCCGGTCTGCTTCTCCAGACCTTGGCGTGCGGCACGGATCGTATGGACGATGTCCTTGGTGGCCTCCTCGTTGGGACCGGTCGCCGGGACCGCGGAGAAGAGTGCGGTGTCGCCATCCGGGTTGAACCGCGCGGGCGAGACCGACACAACGCCGTTGGTCCGCTCGATCTCGCCGGTGATGGTCCGCGCGGCCGCCTTCGGGTCGTCGGCACCCTTGGCGTCCACCACGATCGTCAGGGGACCGTTGAAGCCGGCGCCGAAACCCCCGGCAAGCGCGTCGTATGCACGCCGTTCCGTCGTGGAGACGGGTTTCGCCTCGGCGCCCGGCATGCCCATCTCCAGCTGTGCGGCGGGCAGGGCCAGCGCACCCAGGCCCGCCACCCCCACCAGCAGGACCAGTACGGGGCGGCGCAGCACAAAACGGGCCCACCGGGTACCGCCGTTGTCCCGCCCGCCGGCCGCATGTTGCGCGGTGGCGGCGCCCTGCTTGCGAGTCCTGCGGGTGAGAACGGCATTCGGCCACATACCGAGCAGGGCGGGTACCAGCGTCAGGGCGACGAGCACGGCAAGGATGACCGCTCCCGCCGCGCACAGACCCATCTTCGTCAGCATCGGAACACCGATCACGGACAGGCCGGCAAGGGCGATGACGACGGTGAGGCCGGCGAAAACCACCGCGGAGCCGGCAGTGCCGGCCGCCAGACCCACCGCCTCGGCCGGCTGGTGACCGTTCGCCCGTTCCTCGCGGTAGCGGGAGACGACGAACAGGGCGTAGTCGATGCCGACCGCGAGCCCGAGCATGGAGGCCAGGGTGCCAGTGGTCATGTCCAGCCCGAAGGTGCTGCCGAGAGCGAGGATCGCGCACATGCTGATCCCGACGCCTATGACGGCGGTGAGCAGGGGCAGGCCGGCAGCCGCGAGTGATCCGAAGGTGATCAGCAGTATGAGGGCGGCCAAGGCGATGCCGATGACTTCGGCCGAGCCGCCTGCGGCGGGCTGGCTCGACAGGACATTGCCACCCACCTCGACCGTGAGCCCGGCGTCGCGCGCCTTCCCGATGGCGTCTTCCAGGGCGTTCTTGCTGGCATCAGTCAGGTCGTCGGCCTTGACCTTGTAGGTGACCGTCGCGTAGGCAGTGGAGGCGTCCTTGCTGACTGCGTTCGCCCTGAAAGGGTCGACGGCGCTGTCCACCTGGGGTCCGCCGGCCGCCTCGGACACCAGCGCGTCGACGGCGGCGCGGTGGCCGGCGGCGGTGATCTTCTCCCCGTCAGGGGCGATGAACACGATGCGGGCGTTGGCACCGTCGGCGTCCGAACCCGGGAAACGTTCCCCGATCAAGTCGAATGCCTTCTGTGCCTCGATGCCAGGCATGAAGGAGGTACCGGCGCCCCCGGCGGCCGGGGCCTTGGCGGCGCCCAGCCCGACGGCGCCAAGAAGCAAGGCCCACAACAGGACCACGAGCCAGCGCCGCCGGAAGGCGGTGCGGCCCAGTCGATAAAGAAGGGTAGCCACAGGGATTGTTTCTCCAGGTCACGGTCTCGGACAGTTCCCAAGGCTGCCCTGACGGCCCCGCCAGGGCGTCGTGCGAGTGCTGTCTCTTTCGCCTCGTGCGGCTGCACGAGTCGGGACTCACCCGTAGTACTTGAGGAGGAGATCTCACTGCACCGCGTGCCGCCCTGCACCTGACCGAACCGTCCGGTCCCGTCCGGCGTGCCTCGCCTTGAAAGTCGGGCGCGGCACACCATCCGGCTGCCCGGGCCCGCCTGTCTGCTCCGCGCCACTCAAGACCAGGCTTCCTTTGGATTGAAAGGGTTCAATCGCCAGAGCGACCTAAGTAAAACGGCGATCTGGCAGGAAATGCTCTCAAAACAACTGGTCAGGATGAATCGTGTCAACGCTATTGACGCGTCCTGGCAGCGCCCATAGCTTCACCGTGCCGAAACGATTCAGCCACATGTGAGGTCGTCGTGATCAGCAGAAGAAGCGTCCTGACAGGGACTGCGGTTGTGATGGGTGCCATGACGACCGGGTTCGCACCCGCAGCCCGCGCCACCTCCGGGTCCGCCTTCGCCGGCCGGATGAGTGCTTACTACGCAGGCGTCGAGACCCGGTACCGGCCCGAGGTGCGGTGGTGGCTGGCCGAAGGACTGCACACGGACGGGACGCTGCGGAAGAGCGTCAAGGAGATCGCCGATCTCGGCTTCGGGGCGGCTGAATTCCTCGCCATGCCGGAGGCAGGGGCCGATGACACCGTATACGGCTGGGGTTCGCAGGAATGGACGCACGACTCCCGTCTGGTAATCGAGGAGGCGACCGCGCGGGACCTCGGGTTCAGCCTCACCAGCGGCGCGCACTGGGCGACCGCCAACCTGCCCGACACCTACACCTGGGACGGCGTCAGGTTTGACTACGACAACAAGGCCGCCTCCAAGGAACTCGACTACGCCACCGTGCTCCTCGCGGCCGGCGAGAAGTTTGAGGGCACGCTGCCGCGTGCGGTCAAGCCGGCCCAGTCGGCCGCGTCCAAGGAGAACGTCTTCGAGGGCGTCGTCGCCGCGAGGATCACCAAAACCCGCCCGGACAGCGGGCAGGCGAACGACTACCGCGAGGGCACCGGCACCGGAGAGCTGGACTTCGAGTCACTGACCGACCTCTCCAAGAAGGTCGTCAAGAAGGGCGACGCGTACTCGCTGAGCTGGACAGCGCCCCGCGACGGTCAGTACGCCCTGTTCGTCTACTGGATGCACGGCACCGGCGAGACCTTCGAACCCTCGGTCAGCCTCAACTACACGATCAACTATGTCGACTCCTACGGCATCGACGCGCTGAAGGACTACTGGGAGGAGAACGTCCTCACCGCCGACCTCAAGCACAAGATACGGCAGAACGGCCGTGGCGAGATCTACATGGACTCCCTCGAACTCGCCAGCTACGGAGCGGCCGGCGTGCTCTGGGGCTACCACTTCAAGGACGAATTCCGCGCCCGGCGCGGGTACGACGTGACGCCGTACCTGCCGGTCATCTCCTGGGACAAGACCCGCCACGACTCGAACACCCCGCCACGGTTCGACTACGCCGCCTCGGACCCGGCCCGCACCCCACGCATCCAGAAGATCCGCAACGACGTCAACCAGACGTTCTCCGAACTGTACGAGGAGAACGTGCTCAAGCCCTTGCAGGAATGGCTGCACAGCCTGGGCATGAAGCTGCGCGCCGAGCCGTCGTACGGCATGGTGTACGAGATCTCCACGCCCGCGAAGTACCTCGACGGCGTCGAGACGGAGACGTTCGCGCACAACGGCGACCTCGACGTGTACCGCGGGATGCTCGGATCCGCCCACATGTACGGCCGGCCGTTCTCCAGCGAGACCGGCGCCGTCGGCGGCCACAACTACTACTACGACATGGACTACTGGACCCGGCTGTCCTACCTGCAGTTCGTCGGAGGCGTGAACCGCACTGTCTTCCACGGCTATTCGGCCATCGAGGGATCCGAGGCGGACACCCGCTGGCCCGGCCACGAAGGCATGTACACCTTCTTCTCCGAGCGGTTCGGCGGCCGTCAGCCGGCATCCTTGTTCTACCCGGAGTGGACCGAGATGCTCGGCCGGATCCAGAAAGTGCTGCGCCAGGGCAAGCCGCGGCGGGACATAGCGATCCTGCGGACCGACAACGCGTTCATCTCCTACGGCCAGCCGCGTGCGAACACGCCCGCCGAGAACAGTTACTTCATGAACGACACGCCGTACTTCTGGCGCGACCTGTCGTTGCAGCACGCCGGGTACACCTACGACTACTTCTCGCCGCAGCTGCTAGACGACACGGAGAACGTCTCCTGGACGCAGCACGAGCTGCAGCCGGACGGCCCCGGCTACCAGGCCGTCATCCTGTACCAGGACTCCCTAGAACTCTCCAGCGCCAAACGGCTGCTGCGCATCGCCCGGGACGGCCTGCCCGTGCTCTTCGTCAACAACACCGCCGAGATCAGATCACACGAAGGCCCCCTGATCGAGTACAAGAAGGCCGCCTCGACCACCCGGTTCGCCCAGGACAGCGAGGAGGAACTGCGCAAGGTCGTCGGCCGGATCAAGGCGCTGCCCAACGTCGCCGAGGTCAACCAGCCCAGCGCCGCTCTCGCCGCGCTCAAGAGGCTCGGTGTGAAGCCCCGGATCGCCTTCGCGGAGCCGAACAACAAGATCCTGACGCTCTCCCGGCTCGACGAGAAGAAGAAGGTCCTCTACACCTTCGTCTACAGCTTCAAGTTCGAGAAGAACAAGGGCGAGGGCCCCTTCGGCTTCGTCCTCTCGCTGGCCGGGCGGGGCAAGCCGCACACCATCGACGGCTGGACCGGTGTCATCGACCCGGTGGGCACCTACGACGTCGGCTCCAGCGCAACACGGGTCCCACTGTCACTGAAGCCCGGCGAGGCCAGGATCATCGCGCTGGACCTCAGCGATTTTGGCCGTGGCGTCCACGCCGTCAGCACCACCGCCGACCGGGTGATCGAACACGGGAACGCGATAGCGGTCCAGGCGACCAGCAGCGGTACCTACACCACCACGCTGAGCAACGGACGCAGGGCTCGGACGCGGGTACAGGTCCCCGACCGCATTCCGCTCACGCGCTGGGACATCGTCGTCCAGGACTGGAACGAGGGCGATCGTGTGGGCAACACCGAGACCAAGTTCGGCCACGAGACGCGGGAGGTGTACTACACCACGAAGAAGACGGACCTGAGCTTCCGCGACAGCCTGCTCGTGCCGTGGAAGGATCTCCCGGCGACACCGCAACAGCTGGCACGGCTGGCCGGCGACAGCCCCTCGATGTCACACGTCTCCGGCGTGGGCACGTACAGGACGACGTTCCGTCTGCCGAGGGACTGGAACGCGCACAACGGTGCCTTCCTCCAGCTCGCCTCGACTAACGGGGACCAAGCCCGCGTCCTCGTCAACGGCCGCAGAGCCCCGGGGGTGGACCTGCGCACCCTGCGGGTCGACATCACGGATCTGCTGCGCAGGAACGGAGAGAACACGGTCGAGGTCATTGTGACGACCACGCTGACCAACCGGATGAGGCAGCGCGGCTACTCCACCGGTGCCACGGCCCCGCAGGACTACGGGCTGACCGGTGAAGTGTGGATCACGCCATACACCATTGCCGATGTAACCCGCTGAGGGAGACTCCCTGACACTGCGAACGCACCGGACGAGACATACACACCGTTGTCCGGGACGCCGGCGGCGGTCACCATGACCAGCAGTAACAGGCCGAGAGTGTCGACGACGATGCCGCGTTTGCGTCCGACGATCTTCCTGCCGACGTCAGTGCCTTGGGTGTCGGTGGGTACGCTGGTCGCGGTCTTGGCGCTCTGGGCGTCAATGACACAGGCAGTGGATTCGGCGGTGCGTCCTGCCTGCTCACGGACCATCCGGTGCAGGTGGAGGCCGAGTTTCTCGATGGTACCGTCGGCGGTCCAGGCGCTGAAGTAGCCGAACACGGTGGTATGCGGCGGGAAGTCGTGGGGCAGGTAGCGCCATGCCTCGAATTCTTCGGGTGTGAGGTGGTCGAGGGCGAAGTGAAGCCTCTCGGTGTTGTACCAGCCGACCCGTTCGACGATGACGTGTTCGACCTGGTCAGCGTCGCGCCAGGAACCTTGGCACTTGAGCAGGCGCCGGCGTCCGGAGCGGAGTGCAACGAACGCCGGCAGGAGACGTCAGGCCCGGACCGAGGGCTCGTCGGTGACCGTCTGCTCGCTCTTGGACTCCTCATTCGCGGTACGCAGGGCGGGGATCAGGCCGGCGACGGCGGCCGATACCAGTGCGACGCCGCAACCGATGAGCAGGCCCGTGCGGAAGCCGTCCTCAGAGGCGAGGGAGTGTCCACCCATAGACATGGTCATCTGCGCCAGGACGACGCCGATGACCGCCGATCCAATGGTCGTGCCGAGGGAACGCATCAGGGCGTTGAAGCCGTTGGCCGCCGCTGTTTCCGAGACCGGTACCGCGCTCATGATGAGAGCAGGCATGGCGCCGTACGCAAGGGCGACACCGCTGTTGATCACGATGCCCGCGACCATGATGCCCACGGCGGTCCCCATGAGGGGGAGGGCGAGGGCGTAACCGACCGAGATCACCAGCGCGCCGAGAATCAGGGCGAACTTGGGACCCCTGCTGTTGATGAGCTTTCCGCCGAGCGGGGAGATGATCATCATCATGACGCCGCCAGGAGCCAGGTACAGGCCGGCGGCCAGCATCGACTGGCCCAGGCCGTAACCGGTCGCCTCGGGGAACTGCAGCAACTGTGGGGCGATCAGCATGAAAGCGTACATGCCGACGCCGATCAGGATGGAAGAGACGTTGGTGAGGAGAACGCGCGGGCGGGCCGTGGTGCGCAGGTCGACCAAGGGCTCACGGGTTCGCAGTTCGTAGAAGCCCCATACGAGGAGGGCTACGACCGCGAGGGCGAACAGACCAAGGGTGGTGCCGGAGGTCCAGCCCCAGTCGCCGCCCTTGGAAATGGCGAGGAGCAGGGAGACGAGGCCCACGGCGAGGCCGACGGCGCCGGGGGCGTCGAAACGCTGGCCCTTTGCGGCGGCGGGGACGTCGGGGACGATGAAGTAGATCAAAATACCGATCATCAGGGCGAGGCCGGCCGAGCCCCAGAACAGCACCCGCCAGTTCGCGTACTGCGCGACAGCCGCGGCCAGCGGCAGGCCAATAGCGCCGCCGATGCCCATAGAGGCGCTGACCAAGGCGATCGAGCCGCTGAGCTTCTCCGTGGGCACGACGTCACGCAGCAGGGCGATGCCAAGGGGCACCATGCCCATGCCCATACCCTGCAGACCGCGTCCGATGATCATCGGCACGACGGATGAGGCCAGTGCGCAGATCACCGAGCCTACGAACAAAGGCACCGCACAGACCAGAAGCATCCGCCGCTTGCCTATCAGGTCTCCGAGCCGCCCGGACACAGGCACGCACACACCGGCGACGAGCAGAGTGACGGTAACCACCCACGCCGCGTTCGAGGCACTGGTGTCGAGAAGTTGCGGCATGTCTGCGATCAGGGGAGTCACTAGCGTCTGCATGATCGCGGCGATGGTGCCGGCCAGTGCAAGTGTGGGGACGACACCCGATCGGGTAGTCGTCTGCGGGCCATACATGGTGGAGCTCCTCTACAGAACCTTTACGAACAACGGCGTCCCGAACCGACGCAGCATGCATCGTACACATTTCATGTATCTGGCACATGCCATGACGGGTACATATGATGACCCGGAGCCGACTTTTCGGGTTTGCAGCGCAGAGAAGAGGACATGTGGACAGGGCGGACGGGGCTTCAGCCCGGGTCGAGCACGAACAGATGCTGTTGAGCCGCTACATGCACATGCACAAGAGCAAAGGCCTTCGCGCCGGTAGCGTCCTGGACCGCAGCGCCTACATCCTGCTCAGCCGCATCCACGCACAGGGGCCCATGTCGATCGGACAGCTCGGCGACGCCTTCGGCCTCGACACCTCCACCCTGAACCGGCAGACCGCAGCAGCCATGCGCGCCGGCCTGGTTGAGCGCATTCCCGATCCCGACGGCGGCATGGCTCGCAAGTTCCGCATCACCGAGCAGGGCCGGCAGCGCCTGGAAGATGAACGCACCGGCATCGTGGCCAACCTGGACCGCATCATGGCCAAATGGCCGGAGCAGGACATCCACGCGTTCGCCGACTACCTGGAGCGCTTCAACAGGAGCATCGAGCAGCTGAGCGGGAAGCCGTGGCCCGAACGTCAGACGCCGCATCCGACACGGGACTGAAGGACGCCGGAGACACGGCCTCCGCTTGACTCTGATTCCTGGCCAAGGAATAGGAAATTGCGGATAGGATCACTGGACTTCCCATATCGGAAGCCGCGACGCTGATGAGACGTATCAGCCCTCAAGCCACCAGGAAACTACGGGCGCTGATCGAGAAGCACCAGGAATGGGTCGTAGAGCAGCCATGCCAGGCAGCTGCCGACAGCTTTCAGGTGTGGTGGGGAATGCCTTGGTGGCCAGGTACCGGCCGATGGTGTTAATGACGACGGCTTGGCGGACGTCACTGTCGACGCCGATCCCGTCAATCGCTTGGATGGGCTGTAGCACGGTGGCTAGGTTGGTCCTTTGATGCGTGGAGGTGTGGGCTCGCGCGCACCAGCTCGACGCACGGGCACGACCGTGATGGGACCGTCTCGGTCAAGCTCCTGGCGTGTTGAATCGATCCCAGACGCTCGGTCTGCAGCCGTAGTATCAACCAGGGATTGGGGTAAACCCTCGATCGGCGCCTCCAACATACTCACAGTCGGGATCTTCAAATCCAAAGTTGTCGATCTACGAGGCTGGTCTCCGGACGTTGAGTTAGCAGATCCTCAGGCATTTCCCTTCAGCCCGACTGCCAAGGCTGTGCCCCACATGGCCAGTTGATAGTTGCGCCGGACGTGGAGAGTGGGCGGTGGGGATGAATCATTCCGAATGGCTTGTAAGTGAGCATTTAAAGAAACTCTGTGCCGGTAAGTAACTTTCACGCCCGTCGCTTTTGAGGTTCTTGTCTCATGCGTACACCCTCGCGTCCATCGAGCTGCGGATTTGGCTGCCGGTTTGCTCCGTTTCTTATGCACAAAGTCTGTCTGGTTTGAAGATCAGGCAGAAACGCCCAGCAGCAGCGGAACGGCACCGTCCGCCGCATCCATGATCACGCTACGACGTGAGTCAGCGGAAGCCGTACCTCAGTGACCTGTCCGATGCCCGATGGGCCTGTGTCTGGAGGATGTGGGCATAGACCAGCAGGGCACGAAAGCCGAGGTCCGAGGCGATCGCATCGGTCACCTCGCCGACGGATTACTGACGTTGTCGCCGTGGTGTCGTCAAGGTGAGTCCGGT
>NZ_JABTYA010000221.1:0-194 GCF_013302945.1 Streptomyces sp. 8P21H-1
GGCGTCGGTCTGGTCCGTGTAGTGCGGGTGGAAAGCGTGCCCTGAGGCACCCGTGAGGTTGATCCACGTCGACCGGTCGAAGTCGTCGAGGTCGATGACCATTCGCATGGAGGGGACCCAGTCCACCGCGTAACCGTTCGGGAGATCCCATCCGGCCGCATCCACGACGCTCGAGCCTCCGGAGAGCTCCCACG
>NZ_JABTYA010000221.1:269-505 GCF_013302945.1 Streptomyces sp. 8P21H-1
CCCGAGCGAGGGCGTCCTCGACGCCCGACACGTCGTCGGCCTCATCCTGCCACCAGGCGGAGTCGGGCTGTTCGAGCAGCCGTTCGACCACGAGGAACCACCGGGATCCTCCGGCCGGCGGGCGGTCGTCCGGGAGCGAGGGACGGAAGGTGGTGTCGAGCAGCGTCTTCCAGAACACGTTGAACAGAGCGGAGGCGCCGCTGTCCGCGTCGTCGTGGAAGTCCCAATCGGCGAGG
>NZ_JABTYA010000222.1:0-195 GCF_013302945.1 Streptomyces sp. 8P21H-1
GGGGCGCGGGGAACTGCGCGACCAGCCACGACGCACCCGCAGCCGACCGGCCACTCCCGGCCGCCCCGGGGCGAAGCCCCGGATCAGGCCGACGTCCGCTTACGCGGCGCCGCCCTCTTCACGGCGGCCGTCGTCTTCTTCGTCGCCGTCTTCTTTCCCCCAGCCTCCGCCCCCGCCCCCAATCTCGACCCCGAC
>NZ_JABTYA010000222.1:229-9684 GCF_013302945.1 Streptomyces sp. 8P21H-1
TGGCCGGAGCCTTCTTCGTCGACGCCCGCACCGTCGCCGTCTTCTTCGGCGCGCCCCCGGACGGCTTGCGCGCCGCCCCCGCGGGGAGAGGGGAAGCCTCTCCCCGCGCCTGCCGCACACTGTCCTCCAGCGTCGACACCAGATCGACGACCTGCCCCCCGGACTTCGCGGCGGTGAGCGCGAAAGGCATCTCCTCACCGGAGGCCTTCGCCGCGATCATCTCCTCCAGCGCCCCGTGGTAGTCGTCGTGGAGCTCGGCCAGGTCGACCTCCCCCAGCGTGTCCATCAGCGCGTCGGCAAGCTCCAGTTCCCTGTCACGGACGGTGACGTTCACGTCCGGGGCGACACTGTCCGGCGTACGGATCTCGTCCGGCCACAGCAGCCCGTGCATGGCGATGACGTCGTCGACGACCCGCAGCATGCCCAGCCGTTCCCGCCCTCTCAGCGCGAACTTCGCGACGGCCACCTTGCGGCTGCGCCTGAGCGCCTCACGCAGCAGGGTGTAGGGCCTGGCGGCCGACACCCCGTTCACCGACAGGTAGTACGCCGTGTCCAGCTGGAGCGGATCGATCCGGTCGGCCGGCACGAAGGCCACGATCTCGATCGTCCGGGCGGTCGGGATCGGCAGGGAGGCCAGTTCCTCGTCCGTGATCGGGATCATCGTGCCGTCCGCGTCCTCGTACGCCCTGCCGATCTCCGACGACGTCACCTCGTGCTCCTCCACCTCGCACACCTTGCGGTGGCGGATGCGGCCGCCGTCCTCGGTGTGGATCTGGCGGAACGAGATCGAGTGGTTCTCCGTGGCGTTCACCAGCTTGATCGGGATCCTGACCAGCCCGAAGGAGATGGCGCCCTTCCAAATGGATCTCACGTTCGACACCCTTCAGGTAACTTTCACCCGTTTCTCGACAAATGCATACGATTCATATCGTATGACGTCAGTCACAAAGACGGGTGAACGAAGGATCACGCTGAGCATCCAGTACGTCCGAGGGGCCGGCCCCTCAGACCCGCACCCACGTCCCCCGGTCACGGGCCATCGCGTGCAGCGCCTCGATGTCCGCCGGCTTCAGGACGCCGCCCGACCGGGCCAGCGACGTCACATCGGTGTCCAGGAGGATGCGCACGTCACGCGGGGGCGCCGTCACGGCGACGTCCCTGGGCCCGAAGAGGGCCAGTACGGGGTGCACCTCCGCGGTCAGGGCGTACGAGGCGCGGTCCGCGCCGGCGCGGACCAGCCGCAGCACCGGCCGCGCCTCCCGGCGCCCCACCGTGACCATCGGGTCGGCCACGAGGACCCGCTGCCTGCGGGCGTACAGCGTGTGCACGGCGAACAGTCCGCCCGGGCCGATCACCAGATGGTGGACGCGGTCCCCGCCGGGCAGCGGCACCGAGTGCAGGGTGTGCCATCCGGCCCCCTCCAGCCGGTCCAGCGCCTCGCCCACCGCCAGCTCCGCCTCCAGCGCCCGGCGCCGGGGATCCGGCCGCAACAGCCGCTGCGGCCCCGGCTCGTGGTCGAGGACGGTCTGCAGCGCCTCCCCGGGCCGGTTCGGCGCGAGGTCGTCGTCCGGGTGCAGGGACAGCCGCGCGAGTTCGGCGGGGGTCGGCACCGGCGGCGGCCCCACCTCCACCGCTCCGGTCAGGAACGGCGCGAGGACGTCCAGCACGTCCTCGCGCCGGTCCTCGCTGAGCAGGTTGACCCGGCCGGCCTCCCTGTCGTACCAGGCGATGTTCCTGCCGTCCGTACGGCAGACGTAGAGCCGCTCCCGGCCGTGTCGCCAGGTCGGTATGACGCGCAGTCCGTCCATGCACCATCACCCCACGACCATGGGAACAGGCAGGACACCCCAGGGGCAAGGCGACGGCCCCTTTACGGACAACGGACGGTCGAGGGAGGACGCCGCCGCGCCTTCCCCCCTCCCCCCGCAGGAAGCAACCCTCCCCCGATGGCCCAGCGTGACAGGCGCGCCCCGGAGCGCGCTCCTAATGTGGCGATCAACCAGCTCTGCCCCCTATTCCGGAGGAGCCCGTCATGTCCCTGCGTACCACTGTCACCCGTATCGCCATAACCGGCGGCACCCTCGTCGCCGGTGGCGCCCTCGTCGTCGGCGGCGCGAGCCCCGTCCTCGCGACCGACGACTGGGGCTCCCAGGACGGCGGCCACCACGACAGTCGCCAGGACGCCGGTCACGACAGCGGTCGCGGCACCGGTCAGGGCGACCACCACTCCAAGTACTACAAGGGCCGCGTCAGTGCGCCCGGTGGACTGCACCTGCGCGACAAACCGACCCGCGGCAGCGCCGTCATCGGTTTCGCCGCGCACGGCGAGGTCGTCTCCATCTTCTGCAAGACGCCGGGCGAGAAGGTCCAGGGCAACCCCCTCTGGTACCTCCTCGCGAACGGCACCTGGGCCTGGGGAACGGCCCGGTACATCGACAACATCGGCCCGGCGCCCCGCTGGTGCTGAGCCGGCCGGGTCCCCCCGCGGAGGGCCCCCGAAAGGATCCGCACCCGGCAAACATCAAGCACCGGAACAGACCAACCATCCCGATATAACAGGACATCGGGCCAACCGCTTGCTAACTTCCGGTCATGCCCTCGCCCGGAACGACAACAGTGCAGGCGGACCCGCCCGCTCCCGTTGTACGCCTCCCCCGGCGCCGTGGCATCGAGTTCGCCCTCGTCGTCGTGGCCGTCCTGCTCTCCCTGTACGGCTACTGCGACGTCGGCCTCGCCAGGACCGGGTCCGTCCCGCCCGGCGCCGTGGGCCACGGCGCCGGGCTGGGCGCGCTCGCGCTCCTCGCACACCTCGCGGTACGCCTGCGCGCCCCCTGCGCCGATCCGCTGCTGCTGCCGATCGCCGTCCTGCTCAACGGCCTGGGCCTGGTCCTGATCCACCGGCTCGACCTGGAGACCCCGGCCGACCGGGCGGCCCCCACCCAGCTCGTCTGGTCGACGCTGGGCGTCGGCCTGTTCATCGCGGTGGTGATGCTGCTGCGCGACCACCGGGTGCTCCAGCGCTACACGTACGTCTCCGTCGTCGCCGCGCTCGCCCTCCTCGTCCTGCCGATCTTCTTCCCCTCGGTGAACGGCGCCCGGATCTGGATCAGGGTGGCCGGATTCTCCATCCAGCCCGGCGAGTTCGCGAAGGTCATGCTCGCGCTGTTCTTCGCCGGCTACCTCGCCGCCAACCGCACCGCCCTCGCGTACACGGGCCGGCGTCTGTGGCTGCTGCAACTGCCCACCGGGCGGGTGCTCGGCCCGATCCTCACGGTCTGGCTGCTGAGCGTCGGCGTACTGGTGCTGGAGCGGGACCTCGGCACCTCCCTGCTCTTCTTCGGCCTCTTCGTGATCCTGCTGTACGTCGCCACGGGCCGCACCGGCTGGATCGCGGTGGGGCTGCTGCTGGCGGCCTGCGGGGCCTTCGCGGTCGGCTGGCTGGAACCGCACGTGCACAGCAGGGTGGAGGACTGGCTGCACCCCTTCGCCTCGATCGAGGCGGGCCGCGGACCGAACCAGCTCGCCCAGTCCCTCTTCGCCTTCGCCGCCGGCGGTTTCCTCGGCACGGGGCTCGGCCTGGGTCACTCGGTCCTCATCGGCTTCGCCGTCAAGTCGGACTTCATCCTGGCCACGGCGGGCGAGGAACTGGGGCTGGCCGGGCTCTCCGCGATCTTCCTCCTGTACGGGCTGCTGGTCGAGCGCGGCATCCGGGCGGGGCTCTCCGTGCGCGACCCCTTCGGCCGGCTGCTCGCGGTCGGACTCGCCTCCATCGTCGCGCTCCAGGTCTTCGTCATCGCGGGCGGGGTGACGGGGCTGATCCCGCTCACCGGGATGGCCATGCCGTTCCTCGCGCAGGGCGGTTCGTCGGTCGTGACCAACTGGATCATCGTGGCGCTGCTGATCCGCCTCAGCGACTCGGCACGCCGCCGTGCCGAGGAGGAACCGCACGAGAAGCCGCACGGGAAGCCGCACGACGGACTGGACGACGGACGGGGCGGCGGGCAGGACAGCGGGCGGGGCGGCGGACAGGAGGGCGGGCGGCACGGCGAACAGCGCGCGGAACAGCACCGCGAGCGGCACGGGGAGCCGCACCGCGAGCAGCAAGGGGAACGGCGTCCCGATCAGCACCGCGGCCGCGCCGGGGACCGGTACCGCGGCCGGCACGGAAGACCGCACGGGAAACCGCGCGGAAACCCGTACGGAGAACCGCGCGGGGAACCGTACGGGGAACCGCGCGGGGAACGGCGCGGGGAGGAGGCCGCGCCATGACCGGCAACGGACGCCCCATGACCCGGTACATCCGGCACTCCGCCGCCTTCTGCGCGCTGCTGCTGCTCGCCCTGCTGGTGAACGCCGCGCGCGTCCAGATCGTCCGGGCCGGTACGTACGACGGGAATCCGGCCAACCGCCGTTCCGCGATCGCGCGCTACGGGCAGCCGCGCGGTGACATCCTCGTCGGCGGCGGGGCGGTCACCGGTTCCCGGGACTCCGGCGGGCGGCTCCGCTACGAACGGAGCTACCGGGACGGCCCGTTGTACGCGCCCGTGACCGGCTTCGCCTCGCAGATGTACGGAACGGCCTTCCTGGAGGAGGCCGCCGACGGCGTGCTGGCGGGCACCGACCCGTTGCTCTCGCCGTTCCCGCTGCTCCCCCTGTGGAACGACTTCATCCGGGCCCGTGACCCCGGCGGCCGCGTGGAGACCACCCTCCACGCGAAGGCGCAGCGGGCGGCGTACTCCGGGCTCGGCGCGCGGCGCGGCGCGGTGGCCGCGCTGGAACCGTCCACCGGCCGCATCCTGGCCCTGGTCTCCACCCCCTCCTACGACCCCGGGGAGCTCTCCGGCACCGGCCCGTCCGTGGCCCGGACGTGGGCGCGGCTGAACGGTGCGGCGGACCGGCCGATGCTCAACCGGGCGGTGCGGCAGACGTATCCGCCGGGTTCGACCTTCAAGGTGGTCACCGCGGCGGCGGCGCTGGACTCGGGCGTGGTGCGCGACGTGGACGAGCCGACCGTCTCCCCGGACCCGTACCGGCTGCCGGGCAGTTCGACGAGTCTGACGAACGAGGTCGGGGGGTGCGAGGACGCGTCGCTGCGCTACGCCTTCCAGTGGTCGTGCAACACGGTCTTCGCCGGGCTCGGCGTGGACGTGGGCCCGGCCCGGATGCGCGGCACGGCGGCCGGGTTCGGCTTCAACGACGCGACGTTGCGGATCCCGTTCGGAGTCTCGCCCAGCACCTTCGACGCCCGGACGGACAAGGCCCAGCTCGCGCTCTCCTCCATCGGCCAGTACAACACGCGGGCCACCCCCCTGCAGATGGCGATGGTCGCCGCGGCCGTCGCGAACGGCGGTTCGGTGCGTACGCCGCACCTGGTGGAGCGGATGACCACGGCCGACGGCGACACGGTCCTCGCCACCGGGCAGCACACCCTGCGCCAGGCCATGAACCCCGGTACGGCCGTACGGCTGCGCGAGCTGATGAGGGACGTCGTGGAGAGGGGCACCGGTACGAACGCCGCCATCCCCGGCGCCACGGTCGGCGGCAAGTCCGGCACGGCCCAGCACGGCATCCACAACTCCGGCACGCCGTACGCCTGGTTCGTCGCCTGGGCACAGGCCGAGGGCTCCATGGAACCGGCGGTGGCCGTCGCGGTCGTCATCGAGGACGCGGCGGCCGACCGGGGCGACATCAGCGGCGGCGGGGACGCGGCGCCGGTCGCCCGGGCCGTGATGAAGGCCGTGCTCGACCACTGAGCGGGCGGACTTCCGACACGCCTCAGGGCGGGGCGTCCGGGTCCAGGACTCGGCGTCCGGCGTCCGGGCCCAGGACTCGGCGTCCGGCTCTAGGACTCGGCTCCGGCCTTGATCGCGTCGGCCACCTCCGCGACCCGCGCCCGCTCCTCCGCCGCGAAGCGTTCCGCGTCGAGCTTCTCGGCGAGTTCCTCGTCCTGGGCCATGAGGAGGTCGAGGTTGGTGTTGCCCATGTCGAAGACGCCCATGTCGACGTAGGCCTGCTGAAGGCGCTTGCCCCACAGGCCGATGTCCTTGACGCAGGGGACGATGCGGGAGAACAGCAGCTGCCGGAAGACCGCCAGGAACTCGGACCGCTCGCTGTACTCCTCGGCCTCCGCCTTCGGGACGCCGAAGTTCTCCAGGACCTCGACACCGCGCAGGCGGTCCCGCATCAGGTAGCAGCCCTCGATGACGAAGTCCTCGCGTTCGCGCCGTTCGGCGTCGGAGAGCTGCTTGTAGTAGTCGCGCAGCGCCATGCGGCCGAAGGCCACGTGACGCGCCTCGTCCTGCATGACGTAGGCGAGGATCTGCTTCGGCAGCGGCTTGTCCGTGGCGTCCCTGAGCAGGCCGAACGCGGCGAGCGCCAGCCCCTCGATGAGGACCTGCATCCCGAGGTAGGGCATGTCCCAGCGCGAGTCGCGCAGGGTGTCGCCGAGGAGCACCTGGAGGTCGCCGTTGACCGGGTAGAGCATCCCGATCTTCTCGTGGAGGAAGCGGGTGTAGATCTCCGCGTGCCGTGCCTCGTCCATCGTCTGGGTCGCCGAGTAGAGCTTGGCGTCCAGGTCGGGCACGGACTCCACGATGCGGGCCGCGCACACCATGGCGCCCTGCTCGCCGTGGAGGAACTGGCTGAACTGCCACGAGGCCACGTGGCGGCGCAGTTCCCCCTTGTCACGGTCGTTCATCTTCGCCCAGTACGGGGTTCCGTGGAGCGCGATCGTCTCGTCGGGGGTGCCCAGCGGATCGTAGGGGTCCACCTCCAGGTCCCATTCGATCCGCTTCTGACCGTCCCACTGCTTGTCCTTGCCCTTCTGGTACAGGGCCAGCAGACGGTCGCGCCCTTCGTCGTACTCCCAGCTGAACCGTGCCGCGCCGGTCGCAGGCACCTGCCAGAGGGGAGCTCCGGGGTCCGTGGCGTACAGGTCGTAGGTCGGCATGTCTCGCAGGCTCACACGTGTCGGCCGGAGGGTCAACAAGTTGCACGGAAGGGATTGACGAGCTTGCTGACAAGCAGTCTCATAAGATGTGACCGGCGGTAACTCCGATCACTTGCCGCTCATCTCCCGACCACACCCGACCAATCCCGACCACTCACAAGCACTCACAACTGACCCCGACCAATCCCGATCGCTTCGGTACGACGAGGTACGACAAGGTGGGCACAGCCATGACGACCGTGACGGAGGACAGCGCCATCGAGGGTCTGCGCGACGCACTCGGCCTGCTCAAGGACCGGGAGCAGGTGGCCGAGCGGCTGCTCGACTCCTCCGCGAAGCACTCCTTCGACCCGGACGAGGAGCTGGACTGGGACGCGCCCTTCGAGGAGGGCAAGTGGTTCTGGCCGCCGGAGCTGGTGTCGCTCTACGGGACCCCGATGTGGAAGCGGATGAGCGAGGAGCAGCGGATCCTGCTCTCCCGGCACGAGGCCGCGGCGCTGGCCTCGCTGGGCATCTGGTTCGAGATCATCCTGATGCAGCTGCTGGTGCGGCACATCTACGACAAGCCGGCGACGAGCGCGCACGTGCGCTACGCGCTGACCGAGATCGAGGACGAGTGCCGGCACTCGAAGATGTTCGCCCGGCTGATCAGCCGGAGCGGGACGCCGCACTACCCGGTGAGCCGGGCGCACCAGAACCTCGGCCGCTTCTTCAAGACGGTGTCCACGACGCCCGGTTCGTTCACCGCCACGCTGCTGGGCGAGGAGGTGCTCGACTGGATGCAGCGGCTGACGTTCCCCGACGAGCGGGTACAGACCCTGGTCCGGGGCGTGACGCGGATCCACGTGGTGGAGGAGGCACGGCACGTGCGGTACGCGCGGGAGGAACTCCGCCGCCAGATGGTGACCGCGCCCCGCTGGTCGCAGGAGTTCACCCGGATCACCTCCGGTGAGTTCGCCCGTGTCTTCTCGGTCGCCTTCGTGAACCCCGAGGTCTACACGAACATCGGCCTCGACCGGCGCGAGGCCCTGGCCCAGGTGAAGGCGAGCGGCCACCGCAGGGAGGTCATGCAGACGGGTTCCAAGCGCCTGACGGACTTCCTGGACGACATAGGCGTCCTGCGGGGCGCGGGCCGCCGCCTCTGGAAGTCGTCGGGCCTGCTGGCCTGAGCCGGCTTCCGGGGAGGGGGGAGCCCTGAAGGGCAGGGGGTACGGGACACCGCACCTGCCCTTCAGGGACACCGGCCCCCGCACCCGCTCCCCCCGCCCCCGCCGCCCTCTCCCTCCGCCCCCCGGCGGGTTACGCTGCGAACCATGACCTCGCCCGCCCCCGCCCGCGCGTACCGACGCCTCAGCGTCGAGGAGCGACGCGGTCAGCTCCTCGACGCCGCGCTGTCGCTGTTCGCCGTACGGGCACCGGACGACGTCTCCCTGGACGACGTGGCGGAGACGGCGGGCGTCTCCCGCCCGCTGGTGTACCGCTACTTCCCGGGCGGCAAGCAGCAGTTGTACGAGGCGGCCCTGCGCTCGGCCGCGGAGGAGCTGGAGCACTGCTTCGCCGAGCCGCCGGACGGCCCCCTCACCCGGCGCCTCTCCAACGCCCTGGACCGCTACCTCGCCTTCGTGGACCAGCACGACGCCGGTTTCAGCGCCCTGCTCCAGGGCGGCGGCGTGGTCGGGACGTCGAGGACGAGCGCCATCGTGGACGGGGTGCGCCGGGCCGCCGCCGGGCACATCCTGAGCCACCTGGGCGTCGCGGAGCCGAGTCCCCGGCTGCGGATGACCGTCCGGATGTGGATCACGGCCGTCGAGGCGGCCTCGCTGATCTGGCTGGACGAGGGGAAGGAACCCGCGCTGGACGAGTTGCGCGACTGGCTGGTCGAGCAGTTCGTGGCGTGCCTCGTGACGACCGCCGCGCAGGACCCGCAGGCCGCGGGGGTCGTACGGGCGGCGGTGGCGCTGGAGTCAGCGGACGGGCCGATGGGCTCGCTGGCCCGCCGGGTGCTGCCCGTGGTGGGCGACGCGGCGCACCTGCTGTGAGGCACGCCGGGCCGTCGCCCTCACGGCCTGCCCCGTACGGGGGCCGCGGCACTGAGACACTGACGCGGTGAAGAGCGAAGACACCCCTTTCGAGGGCGGCCCGCTGGACGGCCGCGTGCTGCCGGTCCTGCTCGGCCCGACCGGGCACCCCCCGAAGGTGTACCGGGTCCCGGTGCCGGACGGGGCGGGCGGCCCGCCCACGGTGCTCGTCTACCGCCGCGTACCGGCGGGCGCGGGTGCGGGGAGGCTCGGGCTGCACCAGGGGTGGAAGTACGAGTACGACCCCACGGGCCGGGCCGGCAGGCTCAGGTGGCCGTGGTCGAAGCCGGACCCGGTGCGGGACCCCGTGCGGGATCCCGCACCGGACTCCGTGCGGGACCCCGCGCAAGACCCCGGGCGGGGTCCGGTGCCAGGCGCCACGCCGGACGGCGGGCCGGAGGACACCCGCGGGTGATCCCGTTGGGCCG
>NZ_JABTYA010000223.1:0-1663 GCF_013302945.1 Streptomyces sp. 8P21H-1
GCGGTGGCGGAGGGTGCGGCGACCGCGGGCGCGGCGGCGCCGGCCAGTCCCGTACCGAGGACCGCGGTTCCCGCGAACGCGGCGCGCAGGAGGGAGCGCCGGGCCGGGGGCGTCGCGCCGGACGCCTGGGCAGCGGCTGCCATCCGCCGGGCGCGGGCGGGTATGTGGGGTGTCGAGTCGGAGATCACGCGGGGGAACGTACGTCCGGCCGGTCACCCGTTCCCGCGGGTTGCCGAACTCATGGGCGGGCGGGGGCGAATCATGAGCGGGTGTTGAACCGTTCTTGGTGACTCCGGGAAGGACCCTTGGCCGGAGCGGGCGAACGGTCGGCCGCCTCCCTTGCCCTGCCGCACCGCGACGACCTAGCCTCATTTTGTGCCGATAGTAAACAAAACCCGCAAGCACAACGGCGTGCCGGGTCACCGCAGCGACGACCTCGTCCGCCTCCGTGTCGTCCTCACCGCCTTCTTCGCCCTGGACGGTTTCGTCTTCGCGGGCTGGGTCGTCCGCATCCCCGCCGTCAAGGAACAGACCGGCGCCTCCGCCAGCGCGCTGGGCCTCGCCCTGCTCGGCGTGTCCGCCGGGGCCGTCGTCACGATGATGCTCACCGGCCGGCTGTGCGGCCGCTACGGCAGCCACCGGGTGACCGTGGTCTGCGGCGTCCTGCTCTCCCTGAGCGTCGCACTGCCCCCGCTCACCCACTCCGCCCTCGCCCTCGGCGCCGTGCTGCTGGTCTTCGGCGCCGCGTACGGCGGGATCAACGTCGCCTTCAACAGCGCCGCCGTCGACCTCGTGGCCGCGCTGGGGCGCCCCGTCATGCCGAGCTTCCACGCCGCGTTCAGCCTCGGCGGCATGGTCGGTGCGGGACTCGGAGGACTGGTCGCGGGCTCCCTGTCCCCCACCCGGCACCTGCTGGGCCTGACGGTGACCGGCCTGGTGGTGACCGCCGTCGCGGGGCGCGTCCTGCTCCGCTGCGAGGTCCCGGCGCCGGCGGACCGCGACGGGTCCGGGGCACGTCCGCCGCGCGAGGAGCGGGCAGCACGCGGTACGGACGCCCGCACCCGCCGCCCGGACGCCCGTACCCGCCGCCTGGTCGTCGTCTTCGGCCTGATCGCCCTCTGCACGGCGTACGGCGAAGGAGCCCTGGCCGACTGGGGCGCGCTGCACCTGGAGGAGGACCTGGGCGCCCGGCCGGGCGTCGCCGCGGCGGGTTACACGTGTTTCGCGCTGGCCATGACGATCGGCCGGCTCACCGGGACCAGGCTCCTGGAACGGCTCGGGCTGAGCCGGACCGTGATCGCGGGCGGCACCCTGGCCTGCGCCGGGATGCTGCTCGGCGCCCTCTCGCCCGCCGTCTGGGCGGCCCTGCTCGGCTTCGCCGTCGCCGGGCTCGGACTCGCGAACATCTTCCCGATCGCCGTCGAACGGGCCGGAGCACTGGCGGGCCCGAGCGGCGTCGCCACCGCCTCCACCCTCGGCTACGGGGGCATGCTGCTCGGGCCGCCCGCGATTGGGTTCATGGCGGACTGGTTCTCCCTGCCCGCCGCCCTCACCAGCGTGGCGGTGCTGGCGGCGGTGGCGGCCGCCATCGGGTACGGGACGCGCCGGGTGACGCGGGCCGAACCCTGAGGAGTCCGCGCGCGGCCGGCCGGCCGACGGGCGG
>NZ_JABTYA010000224.1:0-13889 GCF_013302945.1 Streptomyces sp. 8P21H-1
GGCGTCACCGGGGTCTCCGCCGGCACCGTCGCCCCGGGGGGCGGCGGCGAGGCGGGCGGCGCCACCTCCTCCCTGGAGTACGAGCGCAGGTAGCCGACCACCGTGTTCGTGACCGCGACGAGCGGCACGGCGACCACCGCTCCGCCGATGCCCGCGACGACGCCGCCCGCCGCGACGGACAGCACGACGGCGAGCGGATGCACCCGCACCGCCCGCCCGAGGATGAACGGCTGCAGGATGTGTCCCTCGATCTGCTGTACGGCCAGCACCACGATCAGTGTCATGACCGCCGTGAAGACGCCCTGCGTCACGAGGGCGACCACCACCGCCAGCGCGCCGGAGATCACGGCACCGACCAGCGGGATGAAGGCGAACAGGAAGATGAAGACGGCGAGCGGGACGGCCATCGGGACGTCGAGGAAGAAGATGCCCAGTCCGATGAAGATGGCGTCGATCAGGGCGACTATCACCGTGCCGCGGACGTAGGCGGTCAGCGTGCGCCAGGCCCGAGGCCCCGCTCCCGCCACTCCGGGACGCGCCGCCGCCGGAACCAGCTTGAGCGTCCACTCCCAGATGCGCTTGCCGTCGTAGAGGAGGAAGAGCGTGCAGAACATCGTCAGGAGGACGCCGGTGAGGGTCTCCACGATGACGGTGACGCCTTCGAGCCCGGCGGACGTGATCTCCTCGGTGTTCGCCCCGACCGCCTCGCGCAGGCTCTTGGCGGTGTCCTTGATCTGGTCCTCGGTGACATGGAACGGGCTGTTCAGCAGCCATCGCTGAAGCTCGTCGATGCCGTCCTGGATCTGGGTGGAGAGGTCGTCGATGTTCTCCATGACCTGCCAGACCACGAACCAGCCGACCAGCCCCATGACGACGAAGCCGAGGATGGCGGTGAGCGCGGTGGCGAGCCCGCGCGGCACCCCGTGCCTGCGCAGCCGGGCGACCGTGGGCTGGAGCAGCGCGGTGACGAGCAGCGCGGAGGCGAAGGCGAGGACGACGAGCTGGACGGCGCTGATGACGCGCATCAGCACCCAGAGGGTGCCAGCGAGTACGAGCAGCCGCCAGCCGGCCTCGGCGGCGACCCGCACCCCCCACGGAACGGCGGCGGCCGGATCGGGACGGGGGGTGCCCGCGAAGCCCCCGGGAGCGGATGACACCGGTCGGCCGCCCGTCCCGTCCGGTCGGTCCTTGCCGAGGCCGTCGGCGTCGTCCCCGTCGGCGGCCGCGCGGCGCGCGTCCAACCGCTCTCCCACTCGGGTGAGCCCGGCACCGATCCGGCCGAACAACCCTGGCACTCGCGACATGAACCGTCCTCTTCCCCCGTTGCTCCCCACCACTCCCCCCTGGAGTCGTCGGCCTCGACCGTACAGGGCGAGAGCCCCCCACCGTAGGACGGTGAGGGGCTCCGCGGAGTTGAGTCGGTACCGGCTCAGTACCAGTTGTTCGCCTGCCAGAAGCTCCAGGCACCGCACGGGCTGCCGTACCGGCCGTCCATGTAGCTGAGGCCCCACTTGATCTGGGTGGCCGGGTTCGTCGCCCAGTCGGCACCGGCCGAGGACATCTTGGAACCGGGCAGCGCCTGCACCAGGCCGTACGCGTCGGAGGTGGGGTTGTCCGCCTTGTAGTTCCAGCTGGACTCGTGGTCCACGATGTTGCTGAAGCACTGGAACTGGTCCGCCGGGACCAGCTGGCGCGCCATCTCCTGGACCTGCGCGACGGTGTACGAGGACTGCACCGGGAAGCTGCCGGTCGAAGCCGCGGCGCGGGGAGCGGAGCGGCTGGCGGTCTTGAGCTCTTCCTTCTTGCGCTCCTCCGCCTCCTTCGCCGCTTTCTCCGCCTTCTCGGCGGCCTGCTGCTTGGCGATCGCGTCCTTGGCGGCCTGCTTGCGCGCGGCTGCCTCGGCGTCCTTCTTCGCGGTCGCGTCCGCCGCGATGGCCTGGGAGTCGGCCTGCTGTGTCAGGGAGGCGGTCTGCACCTGCGCCTGCGCACCCGCGGGGATGTCCGCGAGGAGCGTCGCGCCGCTCGCCGTCGCCTCGGCGTCGTCGCCCGAGGACGAGGTGCTGCCCGAGGCGACGCCCGTTACGGCGCCGACAGCGGTGACTGCGGTGGCCGAGGCCACTGCGAGCCCACGGACCGAGATCCGGCTCACACGGTTTCCTTCCAGCATCGACCGCTACAGGTGACCCTCGCGGACGCAATCGTGCCCCTGGCACAGGCCTCCCAACTGCGGGGTCACGGGAGGCACGGGCCCGGTGGGCAACTCCCCTGCGGGGAGCGCCGCGTGGTGCTCGGGCGGCATACGACGGCGTTATGGAGTTCTGGTGCTGCTGCTGTGCTGTGCCGCTGGGGGTACAGGTGTGTCGTATGCGGGGCCTGACAGGAGTGAGACTCTGCCGCACCGCGACGCCGGGAGGCAATTCTGTGCCGGGTGTGAAAGCTCACACCTCGTTTGCCCCGGAAGTTTTCCGGAAACAAGCACGCACGAAGACACCGCCCGGCTAGGCTCTTCACCTTTGCCGGACGGTGTCGACCGTGCCAACTACGGCGCCTCCGTCACCCGTTGAACGACCTGAACAGACCGGACGGGCCGGATGTACCGGACGGATCCGGACGGTTCAGGAGGACCGGGTGAGTGGGGCAGACGGGGTCAGATGTGTCCGTCCTCCAGCATTTCGGTCACGAGGGCCGCGATCTGGGACCGTTCGGACCTGGTGAGCGTGATGTGCGCGAAGAGCGGATGGCCCTTCAGCTTCTCGACGACCGCCACGACCCCGTCGTACCGGCCGACCCTGAGGTTGTCCCGCTGGGCCACGTCGTGGGTCAGGACGACCCGCGAGTTGGCCCCGATCCGGGACAGGACGGTCAGCAGGACGTTCCGCTCCAGGGACTGCGCCTCGTCCACGATCACGAAGGCGTCGTGCAGGGAGCGGCCGCGGATGTGCGTGAGCGGCAGGACCTCCAGCATCCCGCGTGCGGTGACCTCCTCGATGACCTCGCGGCTGGTGACCGCGGAGAGGGTGTCGAAGACCGCCTGCGCCCAGGGGCCCATCTTCTCGGACTCGGAGCCGGGCAGATAGCCGAGCTCCTGCCCGCCGACCGCGTACAGCGGCCGGAAGACCATCACCTTCTTGTGCTGGCGCCGCTCCAGCACGGCCTCCAGGCCCGCGCACAGGGCGAGCGCCGACTTTCCGGTGCCGGCCCGGCCGCCCATCGACACGATCCCGATGTCCGGGTCGAGGAGCAGGTCGAGGGCGATGCGCTGCTCCGCGCTGCGGCCCTTGATGCCGAATGCCTCCCGGTCGCCGCGGACGAGCCGGACGTTGCCCTCGGCCGTCACGCGCCCGAGCGCCTTGCCGCGCTCGGACTGGATCATCAGACCCGTGTGGACGGGGAGTTCGGACACTTCGGGGATGTACAGGCTCTCCTCGTCGAAGAGGAGGTCCACCTGCTCGGCGGGCAGGGTCAGTTCGGACATTCCGGTCCAGCCGGAGGAGCCCGTGATGGCGAGTTCCGCGCGGTACTCCTCGGCGAGGAGCCCGACCGAGGAGGCCTTGATCCGCAGCGGGAGGTCCTTGGAGACGACCGTGACGTCGAACCCCTCCGCCTGCAGGTTGCGGGCGACCGCGAGGATGCGGGAGTCGTTGTCCCCCAGGCGGTAGCCGCTGGGCAGCACGCTGGGGTCCGAGTGATTGAGCTCGACACGGACCGTTCCGCCCAGCTCCCCGGTGGGGATGGGGGCGTCGAGACGGCCGTACTTCACCCGGAACTCGTCGAGCAGGCGCAGGGCCTGCCGGGCGAAGTAGCCGAGTTCGGGATGGTGCCGCTTGGCCTCCAATTCCGTGACCACGACGATCGGCAGCACGACCTCGTGCTCGTCGAAGCGGTTCATGGCGTGCGGGTCGGCCAGCAGGACGCTGGTGTCGAGAACATAGGTGCGCCGGTCTGGCATACGGCGCTTTGTGCTGGTCACCACGGAAGGACGTACCCCCTCGGATGAGGTCGGGGAGCGACGGAGAAGAAGCTGGGAGGAGGGCGGGAACGATCCCGGCCGGTTTCCGGCACCCCTGCACGGGCCGTGAACCGGCCCTCCGCCTCGTCCGTACTGACCGCACGGTCGCGCTGGTGCAAAGGGCCTCCCGGGCGGACGGCCCCGTGCCGTCCGCTGAGATCCGACACCCGTGGTTCGGGTGTCGACCTGGAGGGTTTATGCCCTCGAACGCGCCGTGCCATGCCAGCACACATGACGGCGCCCTGGTGAACTCCTCATTACTTCCACCCCAAAGGACCAACCCCTGGCCCCACGCCCGCCCCAGAGGGCGCCTCGGGGGACTCCTCGGGAGCGCCCCGGGGGACGCCCACGGAAGATCCGTCCACGGCCGCCCCCAGACGGCCTGACGGTCCGTCAGCCGCCGAAGCGGCGGTGGCGGGCCGCGTAGTCGCGCATCGCGCGCAGGAAGTCGACCTTGCGGAAGGCTGGCCAGAAGACCTCGCAGAAGTAGTACTCGGAGTGTGCCGTCTGCCAGAGCATGAAACCGGACAGCCGCTGTTCGCCGCTCGTACGGATCACGAGGTCGGGGTCGGGCTGGTCG
This sequence comes from Streptomyces sp. 8P21H-1, assembly GCF_013302945.1. Classification (NCBI taxonomy): domain Bacteria; kingdom Bacillati; phylum Actinomycetota; class Actinomycetes; order Kitasatosporales; family Streptomycetaceae; genus Streptomyces; species Streptomyces sp. 8P21H-1. Next base: position 4,590 of record NZ_JABTYA010000224.1, read on the forward strand.
CTGGTGTAGAGGTGCTTGCCGATCATCTCGACATCGACGCTCTCGGCGAGCTTCTCCATCGACGTGCCCTTGTCGGCGTGGTCGAGGAGCATCGAGCGCACGGCGTCGGCGATCTCCTGGCGGCCGCCGTAGCCGATGGCCACGTTGACGAGTATCCCGTCGATGTGCGCGGTGGACTCCTCGGCCTCCTTGAGGGCGGTCTGCATCTGCGAGGGCAGGATGTCCGGCGTGCCCACGTGGTGCACGCGCCAGCGGCCGTCGGCGGCGAGGGAGGTCACGACGTTCTCGATGATCCCGAGCAGCGGTACTAGTTCTTCCTCGGGGCGGTCGAAGTTGTCCGTGGACAACAGCCAGAGGGTGACGACCTCGACGTCGGTCTCGGAGCACCAGCCGAGGAACTCCTCGATCTTGTGGGCTCCGGCCCGGTGCCCCTGGGCGGCGGTGCTGCCCGCCGCCTTCGCCCAGCGCCGGTTGCCGTCCATGATGACCCCGATGTGCTTGGGCACCTGGTCGTGGTCAAGGTGGCCTTCCACCCTGCGTGTGTAGAACCTGACCAGCAAGCGGCGCAGGTTGTCGCGCAGGTTCACGTTTCCGTCAGCCCCTCCGTGCAGATGGCAGTCTCCGAGGGCGACACCCTACAGCCGCCCGAGCGCCCCTCCCCCTTGGGGTGCAAGGCCTCCGGGCCGATGGGCGGGCGGGGAGCGGGGCCGGCCACGGGCCCCGGGGCGAACCCGGACGCGGGCCCCGGGGCGAACCCGGACGCGGAACCCGAAACGGAACCCGAAGCGGAGCCGCGCCGGGGTCCGAAGCGGAGCCGGGGCGGTGCGGTACGACGGCGGCTCCGGCCCGTACGCCGGGTGCGCGGGAGCGCACAAAAAACGGGCCGGTCCGTGGGGGGGAGACGGACCGGCCCGAGGGGGGGTTTCCACCATAACCCTTCGTGAGGGATGCTGCGCGCTTCAGCGCCCTACAACTACTCTCCGGAGTCGTCCGGCGACGCCAGAGTGAGTGTCGAAACGTTCATTCAGGGGCAGATCATGGCCGGATCACAGCGGATTCCAAGGTGAACGAGGGGAATTCGAAGAGAACCAGAGGGTTCGCACGGGAATATGAGGCATTGGCCCATCCGCCTCGGACGTACGCCCCAAGGGTGACGCGGCCCGGTCGCGCCCGGTCGGCCGGGGCCTTCCGCGCCACCGGGCCGGACCGGGGCGGGCGGCAGGTGCCGCGCGACCCCCTCCGCCGCGCGGCACCATCCCGCACAGCTTTGCTGGCGCGAATTGCCTTCGTCCGAAGGTACGCGACCGCGAGGAGCGGAATGAGCCAATCGGCATAACGATGTGGAAACCTTGTGTGCGTTCCAAGGATTTTTGCAGCCACCTCACCCCGCCTGAGCGACGACTGGCGACTCTTCACTCTGTTCTGGGTGTTTACGGTAGATAATCTCCCGCATGTGCTGTTCGCCCCATTCGCCCAGCGGCAGCAGGGCGGTGTTCAGCGCTTGTCCCAGCTCGGTCAGCGAGTACTCGACGCGGGGCGGCACCTCCCCGTACACCTCGCGGTGCACCACGCCGTCCGCCTCCAGTTCGCGCACCTGCTGGCTCAGCACCTTCTCGCTCACCCCCGGTACGTTCCGGCGCAGCTCCCCGAAGCGCAGCGTCCCGGCGTCGTGCAACGCCCAGAGGATCAGCGGTTTCCACTTGCCGCCCACGACGTCCACGGCCGCGTCCAGGCCACAGCTGTAGGGGCCCTTGCCCTTCGACATGGTCAACTCCTCCCGAGAACGGGCAGCGTGCCGGACCCGGCCTCGTCCGGGTCCGGCACGGCCGCCACGACACCGAGGATCACATGGGCCGGGGCGGGCGCGCGCGGAATAGGACGACCGCCCCGGGCACGTCCGATGGACGCCGTACCCGCCTCGCTACGATGGCGGCATGGGCCACGGAGTCGATGCGAAGAGCAGCACCCGCGAGCGACTGGACGCCGTCGGCGCCGCGGACGTCGCCGCGACGCTCCAGGCCCTGGCCACGCCCTCCCGGCTGCGCATCCTGGCACGCCTGCGGGAGGGCCCGTGCGCGGTCGGCGAACTCGCCGAGGCGGCGGACCTGGAGCAGTCGGCGTGCTCGCACCAGCTGCGGCTGCTGCGGAATCTGGGGCTCGTCACGGGTGAGCGACGCGGACGGTCGATCGTGTACGCGCTGTACGACCACCATGTGGCGGAGCTGCTGGAGCAGGCACTGCACCACGTGGAACACCTGCGGCTGGGGCTGCGGGACGAGGGGTGAGGGGCGCGGGCCTGGGGTGAGGGCCGCCGGGTGCGCAGGGGCCCAGGCAGGGCGCGGCGGCCGGACCGTCGGGCTGCGGTGGGCCGTCGGACCGTCAGGTTGCGGTGGGCCGTCGGACCGTCAGGCTGCGGTGGGCCGTCAGGCCGTGGCGGGCTTGCGGGCCTCGAAGAGGTGGCGGGTGCTGTGGGCCACGAACGGGCCCTCCGCGCCGATCCGTTCGTGCAGGTCCAGCAGCCGGTCCCGGTACCGGCCGGCGGTGAAGCCGGGGACCGTCCACACCACCTTCCGCAGGAAGTGCACGACGGCCCCGATGTCGTGGAACTCCATCCGCAACCGCTCCGCCCGCAGACCGACGACCTCCAGACCGGCCGCCTCGGCCCCGGCGCGTTCGCGGTCCGGGTGGCGGCCGTCGCGCCGGTCGGCGGACCGCGGCCCGAGGAAGTGCTCGGCCAGTTCGTGAACGCTGCCGGGACCGACGTGCTGGGCGAAGTACGTACCGCCGGGCCGGAGCACGCGGGCGATCTCCGTCCAGTGCGGCGTCACCGGATGCCGGCTCACGACGAGGTCGAAGGCCCCGTCGCCGAACGGCAGCGGGGCGTCCTCCGGGCAGGCGACGACGACCGCGCCGCGGGGGTGGAGCAGGGCGGTGGCCCTGGCGACGTTCGGGGGCCAGCCCTCGGTGGCGGCGGTGAGCCTCGGCAACGTCCGGGCGGACGCGAGCACTTCGCCGCCGCCGGTCTGGATGTCGAGCGCGGCCTCCGCCCCGGCCAGCCGCTCCCCCATGGCCCGCGCGTACCCCCAGGAGGGGCGCTCCTCGGTGGCGCGCCCCTCGAACCACGAGAAGTCCCACCCGTCGGTGGGGACCGCCTCGGCTTCGGCGACCAGCTCCTCGAAGGTGGGGGCGACCGCGGCTGCGCCCGGTGGGGTGGTCCGGCCCGGTGGGGTGGTCCGGTCCGGTGGGGTGGTCCGGTCCGGTGGGGTGGTCGGGTCCATCGGACGATGGTGGCAGGCGGACATCGCGTACCGCGACGGATTTCCCTTCGGTACGCCTACTCCTGGGGCGGGGCCCCGTCGAGTACGAGGAGGTCGTGCACGTCCTCGCCGTGCCGGAGCGTGCCGGCCCTGCGGAATCCGTGCCGCTCCAGGAGGCGCACCGAGGCGGTGTTCCCGGTGAAGGGGTCGGCGTGGAGGGGGCGTATCCGCTCCTCGCGGAGGAAGAGGCCGAGGGCCTCGGTGCCGATGCCCCTGCCCCAGTAGGAGCGGCCGAGCCAGTAGCCGACGAAGCGGCGCTCCTCCCCCGTGTCCGCGTCCTTGTCCCACCAGGCGACGATGCTGCCGGCCGGGGCGCCGTCCACCTCGACCGTCCGTACGAGGCCGGTGGGGTTGCCGAGGATGCGGGTGTTCCAGTGCGTCATGAAGCGGTCGCGGGGCCGGGCGGGGAACCTCGACCGCCGGGTCGCCTCGGGGTCCTGCTCCTGCTCGAAGAAGACCTCCAGATCGGTGTCCCGCACGGTGCGCAGCCGCACATGGGGGCGCGTGTGCGGCTGCGGAGGCGTGTGCGGCTGCGTGGGCGGCTGCGTGGCACGGGGTCCGTACGCGTCGTCACTCATGCCGCGGGAGTCTGGCACCGGGCACTGACAACCGGCGCTCCGGAAGGACTCAGGGGACGAGGGGCCGTACTTCTTCGGCCGTGAAGCGGATGAAGCCCTCGGGGTCCGGTTCGTCGGCGGTGGGCTGGAGGATCACGGTGTCGGCGCCGGCCTCGACGAGGCGCCGCACGGCTCGGGCGACCGCGTCGGCGTCCCCGGCGGCTCCGAGGTCCGGGACCGACGCCACGCCTTCGGCCCGCTGCTCGGCGTGGAGGCGGGCGGCGGCGTCGGGGCCCGTCGCGGTGAGGAGGTAGACGGCCACCCGGTGCGCGTCGGTGCGGGAGGCCGCCTCGCGCCCCTCGTCGATGAGCCGGCGGGCCTTGCGCACCCCCTCCGGCGGCGTGTTGGCGGTGAGGATGGTTCCGTCCGCGGCCTCTCCGGAGAGTCTGAGCGAGCGGGGCCCGGTGGCTCCGGCGAGGATCGGCACCGGCGCCGGCGGGGGCCAGTCGAGGGCGACGCCGTCCAGCTTGACGTACCGGCCGTCGGTGGTGACGCGCTCGCCGCGCAGCAGGGCGCGCAGCGCCGCGAGGTACTCCCGCAGGAGGGTCACGGGCGACTCGGCCCGTGCGCCGACCTGCCCCATCCAGTCCTGCACGCCGTGGCCGACGGCCAGGACGGCCCGGCCCGGGAAGAGCCGGTCCAGGGTGGCGGTCTCCATCGCGGCCACGGCGACGTTGCGCAACGGGACGGGGAGGAGGCCGACCCCGACGCGGAGCCGCTCCGTCCAGGCGAGGGCGGCCGCGGCCGCCGAGATGCCGCCCTCCAGGAAGCAGTCCTCCCAGAGCCAGAGTTCCTCCAGCCCGGCGGCGTCCGCCGCGCGGGCCACAGCTCGTAGGCGTTCTGGGGGCAGCTGCGGCCGGAAGACGGCACCGAGTGTGGTCATGAGGCTTCCCTACCCGGGGGGCGGGCGGGAAACAACCTGTTCCCGCGAGGCGCGCTCAGGCCGGGCCGGGAACCCCCGCGCCCGGCGAAGCCTTCCAACACTTTGCTACTTCCTTTACTACCACGCTGTTATTCTGACGCCATGGACTTCGCGGAGCAGTACGGCAAGCACGAAGGCCCGGCTCAGAAAGTGAGCGTCTCCATGCCGGCGGACCGTGTCGCCGCGGTCAAGGCCCGGGTGGGCGCGCGCGGCTTCTCGGCATACGTCAGTGCGGCGGTGGAGCGGCAGATACAGCGAGACCTGCTCGAAGAACTGCTTCAGGAGAAGGAGGCGGAGATCGGCCCGCCTGCCCCCGAAATCCAGGAGTGGGCTGCCGAGATCTTCCGGGAGGCCGAGGCCATGTCCTCGAATGAGCGTGCCTCTGAGGAGCACGAAGGGAACGAGGGCTCGGGATGGCACGCACGCAAAGCCAGTTGAGCCGTGGAGTGCTGCTTCTCGACAGCGAAGGGTTGAGCAGGTTCATGGCCAATGACAGGCGTGTCACAGGGTTGGTTCGCACCGCTCAGGCCAAAGACACCCTGGTCGCCGTCAGTAACCTCACGTTGATCGAGGCGTGGCACTCCAAAGTCCGCATGGACCGCTTCCGCCGGCACGTGTCCCGCTTGGAAGTCCTCTCCGTTACGGATGCCGTCACCTGGCGTGCTGTCGATCTCCTGCGGAACGCCGGTCTGCACGGGCACAAGTACGCGATCGACGCCGTTGTCGCGGCAACGGCTCTCAGCTACTCCGGTCCTCGCGTCGTCGTCACCTCCGACGCGGACGACATGAACAAGTTGTGCGGGGAGAGCGTCCGCGTCGTGGGTGTGTGAGGAGACCGGACGGCCGACGGATCAGCTCCCTCACCCGCCTCAGCCCTCCTTCGGGAACGTGACCTCCACGCGGCGGTTCTTGCGGCGGCCCTGTTCCGAGGTGTTGTCGGCGATGGGGTAGTCCTCGCTGTAGCCGCGTACGACGAAGGTGACGTCCATGTCACCGAGGTTCGCGGCGAGTTGCGCGTGGACGACCTCCGCGCGCCGCTTGGAGAGGGTGAGGCCGTGGGCGTACGAGCCCAGGTTGTCCGTGAAGCCGAAGACGCGGACGTTCGTGGCGTTCTGCGCTTTGATCTCGTCCGCGATCGCCCTGATGCGGCCGCGTCCCTCCGGGTTGAGCTTCGAGCTGTCCTTCGGGAACAGGACCTCCGCCTGGAGCGCGAACGTCACGTCCTCGTTCGTGTCCTCGCGCCGCTCCTCACCGCCGAGGTCCTCGACGACCGACTTGATGTCCAGTACGCGCGCGGACGCGAGGGTCGCCCCGTCGGCGAGCTTCAGCCCGGGGCTGTTCGCGTCGACCTCCGGCGGCGGGGACGTGGTGACGCTGCCCGGCGGGGCGCTCGGGTCCTCGTCGTCCGCATGGGCCGCGGTCAGGGGGGTCATGAAGACGAGCGTGGTGAGGGCGGTGAGGGTGACCGCCGCGGCACGGGGGGTGAGGGGCATGGTCACTCGCCCTCGGAGATCTCGACGGAGGCCGGGGGCATCGAGCCGACCTGGAAGGAGACCTTGGTGGTGTCCTCGGGCGGGGCGGGGAACTGGGCGAACCACTCCGTGGTCTCGCCGGGCTGGAGGCCACCGGTGAACCTGGTGCAGAGGCAGCGGCCCTCCGTGTCGCGCAGCACGAGGTACTTCTTCTTGCCGGTCTGGTCGACCAGGCTGGCCCCCGCGATGGACCCGCCGTTGCCGGCCAGCTCCCGCTCGTCGCCCCGCCAGTCCGCGGCCACCCAGGACTTCCCGCTGCCGTTGGTCACCGTCCCCTCGACGGTGACGAAGCCGCCCTCGTCCCGGTCGGCCGAGGTGACGGCCAGCGTCAGGCCGCCCGCCTTCACCTCGGCCATGATCTCCTCGGCCGACGGTGCCTCCGACTGCTGCCCGTCGTCGTTCCCGTCGCTCTTCGCCGGCGAGGACGACGTGTTCTTGTCCGAACCCTTGTCACCCTTGTCACCCTTGTCGTCGTCTCCACCGCCGCCGCAGCCGGCCACCGTGAGGACCAGTCCAGTCGTGATCGCCACGGCGGTCAGTACCGTGCGGCCCTTCGTGGTGCGCCGGATGTTCATCGCTACGGCTTCCTTTCACTCGGCCAGATACACAGAGAACAGCACGGACGCGTCGGGAAGGTCGTCCACATCGAAATCTTCAGGATCAATGTCCACGGGTTCACCGTCGCAGTCCAGCGTGATCGGTTCCGTGGGATCGGCATCGAGGTCGAAGTCGCACCGCGGTTCGATGACAGCGGTGGCGTCCGCCTTGGCGTGCTGCGTCTCCGTGCCCGGAATGATCGAGTCGCCCACCGTGAAGTTCGTTTCGACGGCCACCCGGAAGCCGGGCAGTCCGCCGACGCTGGTGGCCTGCGCTCCGCCCTGGACGGTCGAGTCGTTCTCGGCGGCCAGTTGCTGTGCCGCGGCCGTGGCGCCGGCCCCGTCGAGCCCGGCGCCGTCGAACCCGTCGCCGTCCAGCCAGTCCAGCCAGTCGTCCTCCAGGCCGATGGCGCCCTCCAGACCCTCCATCAGGTCGTCCCGGGCGCTCTGTGCCGCGGCCAGCGCGGCGGCGTCCGCCGCGGACTGTGCTCCGTTCCGCGCGGACGCCGCCTGGGCGAAGGCGAAAAAGGCGAACGCGGCGAAGAGCAGGATCCCCGTCAGCCAGATGTAGAGGGGGAGAGTGGACCCCCGGTCGCTGCGCGGCGGTCGCGCGGAGATCAGCCGCCGATGACCTGGTTGACCGCGTCCAGGATCGCGCCGGAGATCAGGCCGTCGAGACCGAGGCCGTCGATCAGCGTGAAGATCCCGGCGATCAGGATCATCAGTCCCGCGTACTCCACGAAGCCCGCGCCCGCGTCCCGGTCCTGTCCGCGCATCCGGGAGGCCACGGTCCGGACCCATCCCCGAACCGCTCGCCGCGTCTCCCCGGACGTCCCCGGCTCCAGGTTTCTGGTCACTGTGATCCCTTCCCTCCCGCCCAAAACCACTACCTTCCCGCGCACCGTACGTGAGAACCCACCTGCCGCAAGTGGGTCCAGGGGCCCAACTTCCCGTTGTCGGAGTCATCGGTTCCACCCCCCGTGGGTTCCCTCGCGGGCCGTGCCCAGCCAGTGGGCTATCGCTTCGCTGCGCGAAGAACTGTGCAGCTTTGCGAAGATGCGGTTGATGTGGTTCTTGACCGTCTTCTCACTGATGAAGCACGTGGCGGCGATCTGCCGGTTGCTCATGCCGGCCGCGATGAGATCCATGACCTCCACCTCCCGTGAACTCAGCCCGTGGTCGCAGTGGTTGCGGCCGCGGCGGTGGAGTCCTGCCCCATGGGCGGGCCGGGCCTCCGACGACTGTGTCACAACTGATTGCAGGTGCGAAGAGTTTTGGTTCGGTTCGTGCGAAACGCCGAGCGAATCCGAGACATCGACGGCGGAGGACGTGAAAGTGGCCGTACCGGCGCGCAGGTCCCGGACCGCGCGGATCAGTTCGGCGGCCGTGAACTCGCCGTGGACGAGGTAGCCGACCGCGCCCAGGCGCAGCGCTTGGGCCACCACCTCCGGTTCGCGGCTGTACGTCAGCATCATCACCGGAGCGAGCCGGGCCAGCGCGGGCAGCGCCGTCAGGCCGTCCGTGCCCGGCATGCGGACGTCGAGCAGGATCACGTCGGGGCGGTGGCAGGTCGCGCTCGTGAGGGCCTGCGCGCCGTCGGACGCCTGGGCCACGACCTCGATGTCGGGGTGCGCGCCCAGCAGGGCCGCCAGACCGGCCCGTACGACCGGGTTGTCGTCGGCCACGAGCACGCGCAGGGGCGGGCCGGGGAGTGCCTGGTCAGGCATGTGCGGCCTCCTCTTGGGGAGTGTGCGGGGGGCGTGCGGACAGGGGGGAGGGGAGCGGCAGGTCCACGGTGACCTCCGTGCCGCCGCCTTCGGCCGTGCACAGCCGGAGGCCCGCGCCCACCGACGCCGCGCGCTCCAGCATGCCCAGCAGACCGAAGTGGCCGGATCTCGCCAGGACGTGCACGTCCTCCAGGGACACGGCCGGACCGGTGCCGTCGTCCCGCACGGTCAGGCGCAGGGCCGGCGGCATGGCACGCGTGTCGGAGGTGAGGGTGACGTCCACCCGGGTCGCGTTCGCGTGGCGGTGGGCGTTCTCCAGGGCCTCCGACGCGATCGCCAGGAGGTGGCGCGATGTCCCGGGAGGGAGGGGCGGGAGGGGTGCGAGGGGCGGGGGCAGGGTCGGGGTGGTCTTGTGGGTGAAGGTCGCCGTCAGGCCCGTACGGGATTCGAAGTCGGCCACCCTCGACGACAGTTCCGCCGGCAGGTCCAGGGGCGGGGCCGCCAGGGCGGTGTGGGCCCGCAGGTCCGTCAGGAGGTCGCGGGACTCCGCCGCCGCCCGGCGTGCCGCCCCCGCCACGGCCGCGGCCTG
>NZ_JABTYA010000225.1:0-2689 GCF_013302945.1 Streptomyces sp. 8P21H-1
CCCCAGGCCGTCGGGGCCTCGGCGGCCGCCGTACCGGAGGCCGCGCCGGCCGGGCAGTACTCGACGGCGCTGCCCGCCGGGTCGGGCACGGGCCGGCGGGTCGTCTACTCGCTGGACGACAACCGGGTGTGGCTGGTCGACCCGGAGGGCCGGGTCCTGCGGACGTTCCTGGTCAGCCCGGGCACGGTGGACCCGCTGCCCGCCCGGTACACCGTCACCTCGCGTTCCAACGCGATCGTCGGCTCGGACGGCGTGGCCGTCGAGCACGTCGTCCGCTTCGCGAACGTGGACGGCATCTCGATCGGCTTCAGCGCCCCGACGGACGGCCGGGTCACGCTCCCCGACCCCACGAAGAAGCTCGGCGGCATCAGGGGATCGAAAGAGGACGCCACGGCAATGTGGCACTTCGCCACGATCGGCACAACGATCGAGGTAACGGGCTGACCCCGCCCCTCAAAGGGGCGCGGGGAACTGCGCAGTCTTTTGCCTTTGGGGGCGCGGGGAACTGCGCAATCCTTTTGCTTCTCAGGGGCGCGGGGAACTGCGCATGCTTTCAGGGGCGCGGGGAACTGCGCGACCTGGGGGCACCTCCCGGCCGAAGGCTGGGGGACCACAGCGCACCCGCAGATCCCAGCCGCCCCCCCGCGGAGCGACCCGCTAAGCCGCCCGCTTCCGCTCCTTCTCCCCGCACCCGGTCACCGGGGACTCCACAACAACCGGCGGAGCCACAGGCGGTTCCGACACGGCCCGCGCCAACACCCCCGCCGCGAGCAACTGGGCCATGGACACCCCGTGCGACTGCCGCGACGGCGACGACGACTGCGGCCGCGGAGGAACACGTTCCGACGTAGACATGGCGGCGGCCTCCTGTGGACTCCGGGACATACGTGGTTAGGTAGACCTAACCAACCCCTCCGCCCATGTGACCACGCCAAAGCCACCCAGCGCAACATCTTCCCGACGCCATGTCGGAACGTTGGGACGAACGTACGAAACCGCCCGCGTCCCGGCGGCACTCAGCCGGCGAGCCGGCCCAGCTCGACCGCCTCCCACCGCTCCCCCACCCCACGGAGCTCCACCCGCCGCAGCTCGTCCGTCGTGTCCCCGACAGCCCGGTGGATGAGCACGTGCAACCGGTCGTCGGTCAGCTCCTCGACCTTCCCCTCGCCCCATTCCACGACGATCACCGAGTCGGACAGCGACACGTCGAGGTCGAGGTCCTCCATCTCGTCGAGCCCGCCGCCCAGCCGGTACGCGTCCACGTGGACCAGCGGCGGCCCCTCCCCGAGGGACGGGTGCACCCGGGCGATCACGAAGGTCGGGGAGGTGACCGCGCCCCGGACCCCGAGCCCCTCACCGAGCCCGCGCGTGAGCGTGGTCTTGCCCGCGCCCAGCTCACCGGTGAGCATCACGAGGTCGCCGGCGCGCAGCAGTCCGGCGAGCCGGCGCCCGAGCTCTTTCATCCGCTCGGGCGAGTCGACGGTCAACTCGACCGTGACACCGTCCGGAACGGACGCCGGGGTCTCCGAGGGCTTCGAGGGTCCCGAAGGGTCAACCGCGTCGCGCGGTGCTGCTGGTGCTTCCATAACCACCCACGGTAGCCCCTGCCGGGACGGCACCGACGCGGGTGAGCAGCTCCGCGAGCCGGTCCGTGACGGCCTCGGGATGCTCCAGGATCACGAGGTGCCCCGCGTCCGGCACGAGCACCAGCTCGGCGTCCGGCAGCAGGTCGGCGATGAACTCGCTGTGCTCGCTCGGCGTCACCAGGTCCTTGACCCCGGCCAGTACGAGCACGGGCAGCCCGGCGAAGCGGGCGAGCGCCTCCGTCTTGTCGTGGTCGGTGAAGGCCGGGTAGAACTCCGCGACCACGTCGATCGGCGTGGCCTCGATCAGCCGCTCCGCGAACCGCGCCACCGCGGGGTCGATGTCCCGGGACGCGAACGAGTACCGCTTGATGATCCCCGCGAACAGGTCGGCGGTGGCCCGCCGTCCCCGCTCCACCAGTTCGGCCCGCTGCCCCAGGACCTTCAGTACGTCGGGCAGTATCCGCCGCACCATGTTGACGCCCGCGACCGGCAGCCCGAAGTTGACCTCGCCGAGCCGGCCGGACGACGTGCCGATCAGGGCCACGCCGGCCACGCGCTCGCGGATCAGGTCGGGGTACTGGTCGGCCAGGGCCATCATCGTCATGCCGCCCATCGAGTGGCCGACGAGCACGAGCGGGCCCTCGGGCGCGGCCGCGTCGATGACGGCCTTCAGGTCCCGGCCCAGCTGGTCGATGGTGACCGGCATGCCGTCCTCGGTCTGGGCCACGCCCCGCCCGGAACGGCCGTGGCTGCGCTGGTCCCAGTGGACGGTGCGCACGACACCGCGCAGCGCGGCCCGCTGGAAGTGCCAGGAGTCCTGGCTGAGGCAGTAGCCGTGGCTGAAGACGACGGTGACCGGGGCGGGCGTCCTGCGGCCGAAGAGCCGGCGGCGGCGCGGGGCCAGGGTCTCGTCGGCCGCCACCCCGCCGGTCTCACCGGTCTCGCCGACCTCGTCGACCTCGTAGTACAGCTCGGTGCCGTCGTCCGCGGTGGCCATGCCCGGCATGCCGCGCAGCGCGCCGTAGGGACCGGCCGAGTCGAGGGCCAGCCGCGCCTTGCGGCGTATGCCGCGGCCGACCGTGAGCCGCTCGATCGCGACGCCG
>NZ_JABTYA010000226.1:0-198 GCF_013302945.1 Streptomyces sp. 8P21H-1
CAGTGGCACCAACGCCCACGTGATCCTGGAACAGCCCGAACTGGAGCAGCCCGAACCGGTCTCCGAGCCGCAGACCGGTGGGGAGGGCATCGCCTCCCTGGCACCGGGTGTCGTGCCGTGGATCCTGTCGGCGAGGTCGGAGGAGGCACTGCGCGCTCAGGCCGCCCGTCTGCGGGAGTTCGTCGGGTCCGGTTCGGT
>NZ_JABTYA010000226.1:339-923 GCF_013302945.1 Streptomyces sp. 8P21H-1
CTGGACGAGCACCTGGAGCGTCCGCTGCGGGATGTGGTGTGGGGTGGGGACGCCGAGCTGCTGAACCGGACGGTGTACGCGCAGGCTGGTCTGTTCGCCGTCGAGGTCGCTCTCTTCCGTCTGGTGGAGTCGTGGGGTGTGCGGCCGGAGTTCGTGGCCGGGCACTCCATCGGTGAGGTGGCTGCGGCCCATGTCGCCGGGGTGCTCTCGCTGGGTGACGCCTGTGCCCTGGTCGCGGCGCGCGGCCGACTGATGCAGGCGCTGCCGGCCGGAGGCGCGATGACGGCGATCGAAAGCACGGTCGGTGAGGTACTGCCGCACCTCACCGAGAACGTGTCGATCGCCGCGGTGAACGGTCCGTCCTCCGTGGTGGTTTCAGGTGTGGAGGAGGCCGTCGAGGCGGTCGCCGAGGTGTTCCGGGAGCGAGGGCGCCGGGTCAGCAGGCTGCGGGTGTCGCACGCGTTCCACTCGCCGCTGATGGAGCCGATGCTGGAACAGTTCCGCGAGGTCGTGGAAGGGCTGTCCTTCGGCGAGCCGCGCATTCCGGTGGTCTCCAATGTGAGTGGTGCTTTGGCGGAGCCGGG
>NZ_JABTYA010000226.1:1072-2002 GCF_013302945.1 Streptomyces sp. 8P21H-1
TGCCGCCACGTCGACCCGTACCGGAGACGTGCGCTTCGCCGGGCTCGGCGCCGCCGGGCACCCGCTGCTCGGTGCCGCCGTCGACCTCGCCGGTGGAGAGGGCACGGACGGCGTCGTCCTCACCGGTCGGCTGTCGACGCAGTCCCACCCGTGGCTGGCCGACCACGTCGTCCAGGGCGCCGTACTGGTGCCGGGCACGGCCCTGCTGGAACTCGCCGTCCGGGCCGCCGACGAGGTGGGCTGCGACACGGTCGAGGAACTGACCCTGTCCACGCCGCTGGTACTGCCCGACAAGGGCGGCATCCAGATACAGGTGCGGGTCGGTGCACCCGACGAGGACGGCCGGTGCTCTCTGGCCGTGCACGCGCGCACCGAGGACGACAGCCACGGCCCGTGGACCGTTCACGCCACCGGAGCCCTGGCCCGCGCAACCACTGCGGCGGCGGGCTTCGACGCGTCGGTGTGGCCCCCGCGGGATGCCGCGCCGGTCGACGTGACCGACTGCTACGAGCGCCTCGCCGAAGCCGGCTTCGCCTACGGTCCCGCCTTCCAGGGCCTGCGCGCCGCCTGGCGGCGCGGCGACGACCTGTTCGCCGAGGTCGCACTGGAGGACGGGACCGACGGCGGTGCCTTTGGGCTGCACCCGGCGCTCTTCGACGCCGCGCTGCACGCCTTCGCGATCGACGACGAGGGCCGCGGCGGGGTTCCGTTCTCCTGGGAGGGAGTGCGTCTCCACGCTTCCGGCGCGTCCGCTCTGCGGGTCCGGCTCACTCGGGACGCCGGCGGTGCCATGGCCCTCGAACTGGCCGACACCGCCGGGGCGCCCGTCGCCTCGGTGGAATCCCTGACCGTGCGTCCCCTGGCGACCGGAGAACTCGACCTCACCGGTCGTGACTCGTTGTTCCGGGTGGAGTGGGTGCCGGCGCGGGT
>NZ_JABTYA010000227.1:0-759 GCF_013302945.1 Streptomyces sp. 8P21H-1
GCCGACCGGGACCCGCGTCGCACCAGACGGCGCGCAGGACGTCGCCGACGGCGGGCCGCAGTCGCCGGTCGGCGGCCTCGCTCTCGCGTGCCACCGTCTCGCGCAGCGCCTCGGGCCCGAGTCCGCTGACGTCGACGCGGCGGATGCGGTCCGCGGCGCGGACGGAGCCGGGCGGCGGGATCTCGGGCCGCCAGCCGCCGTCAGGGCCGGTGGTCAGGCGCAGCCGGAGCATGTCGTGGTGGTCCAGCAGGGTCTGCAGCAGGACGGTGAGCCGCGGCTCGTCCAGGTCCGCGGGGGCGCACAGCACCACCGACTGGCTGAATCCGTCCACGGGTCCGCCCAGTCCGCGCAGCCAGTGCATGATCGGGGTGGCGGGGAAGGCGCCGGTGCCGTCCAGGCCGGCGGGCCGCTCCCCGTCCTCCCCTGTCTCGCCGGCGACGGCGGCCAGCCGGGCCACCGTACGGTGTTCGAACACGTCGCGCGGGGAGAGCAGCAGCCCGGCCTTGCGGGCCCGGCCGGCGAGCTGCATCGACATGATGCTGTCGCCGCCCAGGGCGAAGAAACTGTCGTCGATGCCGACGTCCCGGGCGCCGACGACCTCCTGGAAGAGCCGGACGAGCAGCCGCTCCCGCTCGTCGCGGGCCGCCCGGCCGCCGACTCCGGTGACGACGGGCGCCGGCAGCGCCCGACGGTCGACCTTGCCGTTGGCGTTGCGGGGCAGCGCGTCGAGCACCACGCACGAGGCGGGCACGAGCGGGG
>NZ_JABTYA010000228.1:0-2510 GCF_013302945.1 Streptomyces sp. 8P21H-1
AGCCGCTCCACCAGCCCCGACAGCAGCCCCGCGACCACCGCGTCGCCCGCCCCCGCGGGATTGCCCCGCAGCGGACGGGGCGGAGCGGCCCGCCAGTCCCCGTCGGGCGTACGGGCGAGAAGTCCCCGTGCTCCCAGTGACGCCACCACCGCGTGTGCCCCGCGCCGGCGCGCGTCCCGGGTCGCCTGCGCCGGATCGTGCGCACCGGTCAGCTCGGCCAGCTCGTCCGCGTTCGGCTTGACGATGTCGGGCCGCGCCGCGATGCCCCGCCGCAGCGGCTCCCCGCTCGTGTCCAGCAGCACCGGAACCGCCAGCGCCCTCGCGGTGCGCACCAGCTGGGCGTACGCCCCCACCGGCAGGCCCGGTGGCAGGCTGCCGCACAGCGCCACCGCCGAGGCGGACCGCAGCAGCACCTCGTACGCCTCCTGGAACGCCGCCCACTCGTGGGGCGCGATCACCGGTCCCGCCTCGTTGAGCTGTGTCGTGTCGCCGGTCGAGGTGTCGACGACCGCGACCGTGCGGCGGCTGGGGCCGCCCGTCGGGACCAGCGCGTCCACGATCCCCGGCGTCCGCGCGAGCCCCTCCCGCACCGCCTGCCCGGTGGCACCGCCCGCCAGGCCCGTCACCGACACCCCGTGGCCGAGGGCCGCGAGCACCCTGGCCACGTTCAGCCCCTTCCCGCCGGGCCGCTCCGTCACCTCGGTGACCCGGTGGGAGCTGTGGGGGCGCAGCTCCCGCACGCGGTACGTGATGTCGAGAGCGGTGTTCAGCGTGACGGTGAGGATCACCTGGGCCGACCTCCCCCGGTGTGCGGGCGCCCGCCGGGCGCGTTCGCCTGTCCGAAGCCTCGATCATGTCAAAGACGGCGGGGGCCGGCCCAGTCCCCGAACGTGTCCTACCGGTCCGGGTCCTCCGGCGGTTCGACCAGCCATTCGCCCCGGCGCATCACGCCCCTGACCTCGAAGCCGGAGTCCAGGACGACGAGGTCGGCGTCCTTGCCCGGCTCCAGCGAACCCACCCGGTCGTACAGGCCCAGCTGCCGGGCCGGATTGGCGGAGACGGCCGTGACGACGTCCTCGACGGGCAGCCCGTCCAGGGTCACCGCCCGCTTGAAGGCCCGGTCCAGCGTGAGCGTGGAGCCCGCGATGGAGCCGCCCTCCACCAGGCGCGCCACCCCGTCCGCCACCTCGACCTCCAGCGGGCCGAGCATGTACCGGCCGTCGCCGAAGCCCGCCGCGTCCATCGCGTCCGTGATGAACGCCACCCGCCCGCCGCCCGCGTGGTGGAAGGCCAGCTGGAGGGAGGCCGGATGGAGGTGGACGCCGTCGTTGATCAGCTCGACGGTGACCCGCTCGTCCTCCAGCAGCGCCGCGATCGGCCCCGGGCTGCGGTGGCCGAGCGTGGGCATCGCGTTGAACAGGTGCGTCGCCACGGTCGCGCCCGCGTCGATGGCCTCCACCGTCTGCTCGTACGTCGCGTCCGTGTGCCCGATCGCCGCGATGACGCCGTGCTCGGCGAGCAGGCGTACGGAGTCGATGCCGCCCGGCAGCTCGGTGGCGAGGGTGACCATGCGGGCCTGGCCGCGCGCCGCGTCGATCAGCTTGCGCACCTCCGCCGGGTCGGGGTCGCGCAGCAGCTCCTCGGAGTGCGCCCCCTTGCGGCACGGGGAGATGAACGGGCCCTCGAAGTGGATGCCCGCGAGGTCGCCCTGCTCGGCCAGCTCGGAGAGCAGTCCGGCGCGCTGGGCCAGGCCGTCCATGTCGCCGGTGACGGTGGAGGCGACGAGGGTCGTCGTGCCGTGCAGGCGGTGGGTGCGGACGCCCCGGAGGATCTCCTCGACCGTGCCCGAGGTGAAGGACGCCCCGCCGCCGCCGTGGTTGTGCATGTCCACGAAGCCGGGGACCAGCCAGTACCCCGTCAGGTCCCTGCGCGGGGCGCCCTCGGGAGCGCTCCCGGCGATGCGGGTGCCCTCCACGATCACGCGGCCGTCGGGCACCGTGCCCGTGGGGAGCACCACCGTGGCGCCGGACAGCACCACGGCGTGCGGGCCGGCCGGGGGAGTGCGCTCAGTGGTCATCGGGCGGTTACCTCCGGGGCGGGGGAAGCAGGGACGGGACGGGTGGGGGAAGCGGGGACGGGACGGGTGGGGGAAGCGGAGACGGGAGAGGTGGGGGAGGAGGGGACGGGAGGGGTGGTGGCCAGCAGGTCCCAGGCGAGGAGACCCGCGCCGAGGCAGCCGGCGGTGTCCCCGAGGGCCGCGGGGACGATGGACGGCAGTCTCTGGAAGGTGACGCGCCGTTCGACGGCGGCGCGCAGCGGGGTGAACAGGGTCTCCCCCGCCTCGGCGAGACCGCCGCCGATGATCAGGGTGCGCGGGTCCAGCAGGGTGAGCGCGGTGACCAGCCCGTCGGCGAGCGCGTCCACGGCGTCCTGCCAGACCGCCCGCGCCCGGGGGTCCCCGGACTCGACGGCCTTCGCGCAGTCCGCCGCGTCGGCGTCCGGGTCGCCGG
>NZ_JABTYA010000229.1:0-2156 GCF_013302945.1 Streptomyces sp. 8P21H-1
GGGGCTGCGGGCGGCCGCCGAGCGCGGTGGTGTGCGGGTCCTGCCGGCGGCCCGCCCCGTGACGATCACGGCCGGGGGCCGGGCCGACCTGGCGGTCTTCGCCGGGGACGGGTCGTGCGTGGCGACGGTGTGCGGTGGGCGACTGGTGCATCGGCGTCGATAGCGCCGGTGGGGGCTGATCGCGCGGTTCCCCGCGCCCCTGAAAATATGAAAGCCGGGGCGCAGCCCCGCTTTCAGGGGCGCGGGGAACCGCGCGGCCCGCCCCCACCGGAGCCGCGGATGCCCGTCAGCCCGTGAACGCCTTCCCGAACGCCCCCGCCGTCTGGGTTCGTGGTCGGCTCGATGGTCTCGCGCCATCCGGACCTCGTGGCCGACCTGGTGGACCAGGGCAAGGAGGTCGGCATCCACACGTTCACGCACATCGGCCTCTCGTACCGGAGCGACGCCCGCATCGAGCGGGAGACGGCCCGGACTCAGCTCGCCCTGGCGGGCGCGGCCGGCATCACGACGACACTGTTCCGCGCCCCGTACTCCTCGCAGCCGGACGCCGTCGACAACTACAGCTGGCCCGTCTACGAGAAGCCCGGCGCGGAGGGCTGCACCAGCGTCTTCGTCGATACCGGCAGCGACGACTGGAAGCGGCCCGGCGCCTCGCAGATCGTCGAGTGGGCCACCCCGTCGAAGAACGAGGGGGCCTCGGTCCTCTTCCACGACGCGGGCGGCGAGCGTTCGCAGACGGTCGCCGCGCTCGGCACGTACATCAAGAAGATGAAGGCGAAGGGCTGCACCCTCACCACCATCAGCGGCGCCATCCTCCGCCGTCGTCGCCCTCTCGCTCGCCGCGCTCGGGTACGGCGGCCGGTACGCCTTCACGCACCGGGCGGGGACGGGCTCGTACGACCTCGACGACATCCCGTACGCCCAGGCGTTCTGGTCGGCGGGGTCCGTGACCCTGCTGATGTACGCGAAGGCGCGCCTCGGCACGGACTTCGCGCGGCTCGCCCGCCACCGGCGCCTGGACCGGCTCGTGCGGGTCTTCGACGCCCGCGCGGTGACCCTCTACCTCTGGCACGAGATCGCGCTGGTCCTGGCCGTCCCGCTGGTCGACCGGCTCTGGGAGGTCCCGGCCTTCGAGGCGTATCTGCCGCTGGGGAGCCAGCGGTTCCTGTTCGGCGTCGGCTGGGTCCTCGTCGCCGTGTTCGTGGTGCTGTGCGGCTGGGTGGAGGACGTGGCCGCGAGGAGGAAGCCGGGACTGCTGCCCTGAGGCGGGTCCGCGGCGCGGTGCACCGGCCGGCGTGCGGACCGGTGTGCGGGCCGGTGTGCGGGCCGGGCGGCGGTGGGCCGTCCGGCCCGTGCTGCCACAATGGGACCGTGACCCGCGCATCCCTGACCAAACAGCCGCACGAAGTCGCCTCGATGTTCGACGACGTCGCGGAACGCTACGACCTGACGAACGACGTGCTGTCGCTCGGCCAGGACCGGCTGTGGCGCAAGGAGGTCGCGAAGGCGGTCGACGCGCGGCCCGCCCAGAAGATCCTGGACCTCGCGGCGGGCACCGCCACCTCCTCGCTGCCCTTCGCGCGCACGGGGGCGTACGTCGTCCCCTGCGACTTCTCCCTCGGGATGCTCAGGGTCGGCAAGAGGAACCACCCCTGGCTGCCGCTCACCGCGGGCGACGCCACGAGGCTGCCGTTCAAGGACGACACCTTCGACGCGGTGACGATCTCCTTCGGCCTGCGCAACGTGCAGGACACGGACGCGGCGCTGCGGGAGCTGTACCGGGTGACGAAGCCCGGCGGACGCGTGGTGATCTGCGAGTTCTCGCACCCCACCTGGACGCCGTTCCGCACGGTCTACACCGAGTACCTGATGCGCGCGCTGCCGCCGCTGGCCCGTACGGTCTGCTCGAACCCCGACGCGTACGTCTACCTCGCCGAGTCGATCCGCGAATGGCCCGACCAGCCCGCCCTCGCCGAGCGCCTGATCGGGGCCGGCTGGTCGAAGGTGGCCTGGCGGAACCTCACGGGCGGGATCGTCGCGCTGCACCGCGGCGTCAAGCAGGGCTGACCACCGGGTCCGGGCAGCCGCCTGCCGGGTCCGGGCAGCCGGCCCCCCGCTCCGGGGAGCCCTGCCGGTCCGGGGCTTCGAGCGCGCGG
>NZ_JABTYA010000230.1:0-201 GCF_013302945.1 Streptomyces sp. 8P21H-1
CCGTCCGCCCCGGCCGCCACGCCGGCGTGGGCCCGCTGCCGCGGGAGGAGGCCCACGGCCGGGAGAGCCGGCGGGGCTGACCGCTTCCCTACCGGTCGCTCTCGTGGCCCGGAGCGTCCAGGACGTCGCGCTTCCCGGTGTGCTTCCGCTCGTCCAGTTCCGCCAGCTGCGGGTGGTGGAGGTCGAAGGCGGGGGATTCGG
>NZ_JABTYA010000230.1:352-1011 GCF_013302945.1 Streptomyces sp. 8P21H-1
GATCTTCTCCAGCCGCGAGTCGAGCATCGTGCCCGTCATCTTGGGCCACCAGAAGCTGAAGCCGCCGAACATCGCGAACACGATGGTTCCGAACAGGACGTAGTGGAAGTGGGCGACGACGAAGTAGCTGTCATGGACGTGGAAGTCCAGCGGGGGTGAGGCGAGCAGGACGCCGGTGAGGCCGCCGAAGAGGAAGGTGACCAGGAAGCCGGCCGCCCACAGCATGGGCGGCTCGAAGGAGAGCGAGCCCTTCCACATGGTGCCGATCCAGTTGAAGAACTTCACGCCCGTCGGCACCGCGATGAGATAGCTCATGAAGGCGAAGAACGGCAGCAGAACCGCCCCGGTGGCGAACATGTGGTGGGCCCACACGGTCACGGACAGGCCGGTGATGGTGATGGTGGCGCCCACCAGACCCATGTAGCCGAAGATGGGCTTCCGGGAGAAGACGGGGATGATCTCGGTGATCACGCCGAAGAAGGGCAGCGCCAGGATGTAGACCTCGGGGTGGCCGAAGAACCAGAACAGGTGCTGCCACAGCAGCGCCCCGCCGTTGGACGGGTCGAAGACGTGGGCGCCGAACTTGCGGTCCGCCTCCAGCGCCAGCAGGGCCGCGGCCAGCACGGGGAAGGCCAGCAGGACCAGGACCGAGGTCAGCA
>NZ_JABTYA010000230.1:1118-2117 GCF_013302945.1 Streptomyces sp. 8P21H-1
GGAGGTGAAGAAGCTGGAGATGACGATCAGGCCGCCGAAGAGGAACAGCCAGTAGGAGAGCATGTTCAGCCGCGGGAACGCCACGTCGGGCGAGCCGATCTGCAGGGGCATGATCGCGTTGGCGAACCCGGCGAAGGTGGGCGTGGCGAACAGCAGCAGCATGATCGTGCCGTGCATCGTGAACGACTGGTTGTACTGCTCGCTGGAGAGGAACTGCAGGCCGGGCCGGGCCAGTTCCGCCCGTATCGCCATCGCCAGCGCCCCGCCGACCAGGAAGAACGCGAAGGACGTGAGCAGGTAGAGGTGCCCGATCTTCTTGTGGTCGGTCGTGGTCAGCCAGGAGATCACCATCCGTCCCTTGCTGCGCCGCCCCTCGACCGGGACCAGTGTCTCCGGTGTTGCCTCGACAGTCATCAGGTCCTCTCCATCGGCAGCGCTGCACGAACGGTGGAGCCGGGCGGCACGACGGGTTCCCCGTCCTGCCGCTCGTGGCGTCGGGCACTGCGTAACCAGCTCAGCGGAAACCATGCCTGCCGGTCCGGGACCGAACGGGTAACGGACGCCCGCCGCCCCTCATGGACGAACGCGCCTCCGCGCGAAGAGGTGTTGACGGCCAAGAGGTGCTGACCGCACCGGAACGGAAGGGTCAGCCGGCCCGGCCCTCGCGACGGCCCGCGCGCGAGCCCCGGTAGGCCGCACGGCGCGTCGCGGCCAGCGCGCTGCCCGGACGGAACCCGGGGGCACTGTGCACGTACACGTCGAAGTCCAGGCTCTGCTCGTGCGGTACGGGCAGGGGAGTGCCCACCGTCAGTACCGCGAACGGACGCCACGTCCGGCCGGCGGTCTCGGCGCACAGGTCGAGGACGATCGGCTCGGCCCCCAGGGCCTCGCGCACACTCCGCAGGTCGCCGCGGACCGGCCCGCGCCGGGCCGGACGGGGGAAGGCGGCCAGCAGGCCGTGCCCGCCGCCGATCCGGTAGCCGAGGAGGGAGGAGTACG
>NZ_JABTYA010000231.1:0-434 GCF_013302945.1 Streptomyces sp. 8P21H-1
CCCGTCGGCGGAGCGCGCGCCCACGTCCTGGACGACCGGCTGCGCCCGGTGCCCGCCGGTGTGCCGGGCGAGCTGTACCTGGCCGGGACCGGGGTGGCTCGCGGCTACCTGAACCGCCCCGGGCTGACCGCCTCCCGCTTCCCCGCCGACCCGTTCGGGCCGCCCGGCAGCCGCATGTACCGCACCGGCGACCTCGTACGGTGGACGGCCGACGGCGACCTGGTCTACCTCGGCCGCTCGGACGACCAGGTGAAGGTCCGCGGCTTCCGCATCGAGCTCGGCGAGGTCGAGGCCGCGCTGACCCGGCACCCCGGAGTGTCCGCGGCGGCCGCCCGCGTGGTCGAGCACGACGGTCACAAGCGCCTCGTCGGATACGCCGTCCCCGACGGCACCGAACCGCCCGACCCCGCCGGCCTGCGGGCCTTCCTCGCCCG
>NZ_JABTYA010000003.1:0-1957 GCF_013302945.1 Streptomyces sp. 8P21H-1
TGCGGCTGCGGCTGCGGCTGCGGCTGCGGCTGCGGCTGCGGGTACGTCGTGGCTGGTCGCGCAGTTCCCCGCGCCCCTGAAGGGGCACCCCCCGGGGCGTGGCGTCAGCGGAAGACGGCTATCGCCTCCAGCGTGACCTCGCGGGTGTCCTCCCGCCAGCCCGTCATCTTTCCGAGGCAGCGGGCCTGGAACGTGCCGCTGTCGATGCGCTCGCTGCGCAGGCCGTCGGCCGCGCAGGTGACGCGGACGTGCGCGGGGTCCTCCGGGTCGCCGTACGGCGCGCGCAGCACGATCTCCCGCGTGGTCTCCGTCTCCACCAGGAAGCGGCCGCGGACCGAGACGAACTCCTCGATGTCGCTGAGCGCGACCCCGCCCTGGGCGGCGCCCGGGCCGAGCGCGTCGGCGAGGGCCCGGTTCGGGACGACGTCCCCGGAGCGCAGGTCCGCGTGGACGATGACGTCGGCCTGCTCGAAGGCATCCATGAGCACCCCGATCACGGAGATCGGCTCGCTCTTCTGCACATAGCTGCTGAACTTCTCCTGCGTGACGTCCCGGTTGGCCCTGACGCCCCAGCGGAGCAGCCTGCCCCACAGCCCCACGCTGGTGTTGACGTTGGTCCGGTGCTCGACGGCCTGTTCCAGGGCCACGCTGTAGTTGCCCATCCGGTAGAGGTCCATCACCGCCTTCTCGTCCAGGTAGAAGCAGACGCTGTACGCGGACCGCTGCCCGCCGGTCCGCCGTCCGCGCGCGCGGACGTGCCGCACCAGCACGGCGCCGAGCGCCACGAACCCGGCGGCGGTGACCAGCCACACCGTCATCCACGGCCACCACACGCCCCACCACTGTGCGTCAACGACACCCACGGATCTCCTTGAATGCCTCGGAAAGGGACGACTCCCGCGCGTCCACCATGCGCCCGCCGGTCTTCGCGGCGGCGCGCCGCAGGGCTCCGGCGTCGGCGTCGCCGAAGTGCACGGGGTAGGTGCGGACCCGGGCCGCGGTGCGGGTCCCGGCGGACCGTGGCCCGTAGCGTGCCTCGTAACGGCGTACGAACTCCTCGTACGCGATGCCCGCGTTGTTCTCGCCGTCCGTCATCAGCACGATGGCCACGTCCCGCCTGGGGTCGTCGGCCACCGCGGACGAGGCCGTGCGGTAGCCGTGGTCGAGAGCCGTCCAGACGGCGGTCGCGTCCCCGTAGCCGCCCCGCGCGACGACGTCGGCGAGGGTCCGCAGGTCCTCCTCGCCCCGGACGGTGACGGTCCGCTCCTCCAGGACCCGCCCGCCGAACCGCACGACGGTCAGCCGCTCGCCCTGGTGGAACCGCGTGAAGGCGCCCGTCGCCGAGGGGTCCGCGCCGCTGAGGTCGGCGAAGGCCCTCCGCAGGTCCGCCATGCGCCCGCCGCGCATCGAACCGGAGAAGTCGAGCAGGAAGATCACCTGGTCGGCGACCCGGTGGCGGGGGTCGCCGTAGTCGTCCAGCAGCCGTTCCAGGACGCCGTGGCGGTCGGGGAAGTAGAGCGCGTTGCCGACCGGCGTACGCAGGGGTCCCTCGCGGGCGACCGCGGGGTTCACCGGGCGCCGCCACGCCGTCCGCATGATCTCCCGCTGCACGGAGTCCTTGCGGAGCCACCGCACGACCTCGTCGTACGCGGCCCGCCGGTCCGGGTCGAGGAGGAGCAGGGGGAAGTCGGCGAGGACCGTGCCGTCCTCCGGGCGCACGATCTCCAGCTCCTCCTCCAGCCGGCCGCCGGAGTTGAGGGCGAGTAGGTCGGACTCGTAGGTGATGAGCGCGTTCGCCGTGCCGGGGCGGGCGACGAAGTCGTCGAGCAGGTCGCGGGTGGAGGCGGCGGTGAGGCGCTGCCCGGAGCGGAAGCCGCGCAGGCGGTCGCAGGAGACGTCCTCCTCGCGCAGGGCCCCGCCGGTGCCGGCCGCCGCGGTGGCGACCCCGACGAGCGCG
>NZ_JABTYA010000232.1:0-25802 GCF_013302945.1 Streptomyces sp. 8P21H-1
CGGCCCCCGGCCGATCGCCCATCCCGCCCGCCTACTCGGCCGCCCCAGCCCCCACGCCGACCGCCGGAGGCGCAGGCATGGAGTCGTCGGCCGGTGCCGGGCCTGCCGCCGCGGCGGTGATGCCGAGCACCAGGGCCATCGTGGCCAGGAACTTCCGGGTGCGGTTCATGCCGGCTCCTGCGGTAGCGGGACGATGGGGGCGGTCGGGCGGCGGCGAGGACCGCCGCTCCCTTACAGATATGGATAACCCCGTCCGGCCCGTTCGAACGTCCCACCGGCCGGACCCGCTCCCGGACCCGCCCCCCCGGACAGACCCCGGACAGACCCCGGACAGACCTCGGCCGCGGTGGCTCCCCCTCCGCGCCACCGCGGCCGAACCCCCGTCGGGAGGTTGGTCCTACTTGCCGCCGTCGAGGCCCGGGGCGGGCGGGGACGGCATGCCGTTGTCCAGCGTCCGGATGTCGGTCTCGGCGGGCGGCGTCGGCATTCCGTTGTCGAGCGGCGCGGCCGCCGGGTTCTCGGCGGGCGGGGTGGGCATCCCGTTGTCGAGCGGCGCGGCCGCCGGGTCCTTGGCGGGCGGAGCCGGCATCCCGTTGTCCTGGGTGGTGAACTCCGCGTCCTTGGTCTGCTCGCTCATGTTCTGGTCCCTCCGTTGTGTTGACGAGTGAGGAACGCCCGCCCAGAGACTCCCCCGAGGGCCGCTGGACGGGCGTTCGGAGCCGCACACTAGCCGTTGGGCTCCTGGTCAGACCGCCTGCCCCCCGACGCGACGGTGTGACAGATATGAGAGTGCCGCGTCGAGATAAACGAATGCTGAACGTCCGCAACCGCGTCGCCGCCGCCCCTTTCCCGCCCCTCTCCTCGTGCCGCCGCCCCCCTGCTCACGCCGCCGCGGCATGCGTGAGCAGGGCGCGGACCTCCTCGGCCTGTGCGGCGCCGCCGTTCGACTCCAGCAGGTTGAGCGCCTCGCGCCAGCAGGCCCTGGCCCGGTCCACCTGCCCCAGCATGGTCAGGGCCCGGCCCAGGAGCGTCAGGACGACGCCCTGCATCCGGTCGCCGCCGATGCAGCCGAGCGCGAGCGCCTGCTCGGCGTGCTGGGCCGCCTGCGCGGGCCGGCGGGCCGCCAGGTGCACCTCCGCCATCCGGAAGTTGGTGGTCCCCTCCCAGAGCCGCTGCCGGTGGCTGACGAAGACCGCCAGCGCGTCGGAGAACTGGCCGAGCGCCTCGGCGTGCCGGCCGGCCCGGGTCAGCGCGATGCCCAGGGTGAAGTGGCCGTTGGCCAGCCGCAGGGTCTTGCCGATCTCCAGGTAGGTCGCCAGGGCGCGCTGCGCGATCTCCACCGCCTTGTCGATGTTCCCCATGCCCAGATGGGCCCGGGACAGGTTGCACAGGCTGAGCGCTTCGAGGGGCCGGTTGCCCATCTCCCGGTACACCTCTATCGCCTGTTCGAAGTACGGCTTGCCGCCGGCGAACCGCTCCTGGTGGAGGAAGGTGAGCCCCAGGTCGTTGGCCGCCCAGCTCGTGGCCATGGCGTCGTCGGCGGCGATCGCGAGGTCCATCGCGAGCTGGGCCTGCTCGGCGGTCTGCTGGATGCGGCCGGAGACCAGCAGCGGATGGGTGAGCGTCAGCCGCGCCCTGCCCTCCGCGCGGGTGTCCCCGGCGGCCTGTGTGGCGTCGCACATCGCCTTGGCCGTCGTCTCGTACTGGTGGGTGTTGGCCCCCGACTCGTTGAGGTCCCGGGAGGCCCACAGCAGGTCCACCGCCCGCCGTAGCCGGTCCGTCCCCGCCGCCTGCCGTACGCACGCCAGCAGCGGCGCCGCCTCCGTGTACAGCCAGTCGAGCGCCGCGCTGCCGTCGGTGAAGCGCAGGCCCGGGTACCGCGTCGGCTCCAGGTGGTCCACCAGCCGGTCGCCGGGGCGCTCGATGGCGTAGACCCCGGCCGCCGTGGCCAGGTAGAAGTCCAGCAGCCGCGACATCGCGGCGGCCCGCTCACCCGGCGGGTGCTCGTCGCGCTCGGCGCACGCACGCGCGTAGAGCCGGACCAGGTCGTGGTAGCGGTAGCGGCCGGGCGCCGCCGACTCCAGGAGCGAGGTGTCGACGAGCGACTCCAGCACGTCCTCCGTCTCCTCGACGGGCAGGTCGAGGACGGCGGCGGCCGCCGCCAGGGAGATGTCGGGGCCGTCCGCGAGCCCCAGCAGCCGGAAGGCGCGCGCCTGGGCGGCCTCCAGCTGCCCGTAGCCCAGCTCGAAGGTGGCCTTCACGGCCAGGTCCCCGGCCTGGAGCTCGTCCAGCCGGCGCCGCTCGTCCGCGAGCTTGGCCGCCAGCACCGAGACCGTCCAGGTGCGCCGCGCCGCCAGCCGGGACGCGGCGATCCTGATCGCCAGCGGCAGGAATCCGCAGGCCGCCACCACGTCCAGCGCCGACTGCCGCTCCGAGGCCACCCGCTCCTCGCCGACGATCCTCGTGAAGAGCTGGAGGGCCTCCTCCGGCGACATCACGTCCAGGTCGACCAGGTGCGCGCCGGCCAGGTCGACCATCCGCACCCGCGAGGTCACCAGCGCCGCGCACCCCTCGGTGCCGGGCAGCAGGGGCCGTACCTGGGCCGCGTCCCGCGCGTTGTCCAGCAACACCAGCACCCGGCGGCCGTCCAGCACCGAGCGGTACAGCCCCGCCCGCTCCTCCAGGGAGTCCGGGATCGCCGAGTCCGCCGTGCCCAGGGCGCGCAGGAAGGCGCCCAGGACCGCCTCCGGCTCGGCCGCCCGCGCGCCCGCGCCCTGGAGGTCGACGTACAGCTGCCCGTCCGGGAAGACACCCCGCGACTGGTGGGCGACGTGCACGGCGAGCGTCGTCTTGCCCACGCCGCCGATCCCGGCCAGCGCGGACACCGCCATCACCCGGCCCTCCGAGGTCGCGAGCACCTCGCTCAGCTCGGACACGAAGGACGCCCGGCCGGTGAAGTCCGGGACCGTAGCCGGGAGCTGGGCGGGCCGCACCGGGGCGGCGGCGACCTCCGGCGGGACCAGCGGGGCCGAGGGTTCCGCGAGGTCCGGGTCGGCCTGGAGGATGCGCTGCTGGAGTTCCTGGAGGCCGGGGCGCGGGTCCACGCCCAGCTCGTCGGCCAGCAGCCGCCGGGTGTCCGCGTACACGGCCAGGGCCTCGGCCTGGCGGCCCGAGCGGTACAGCGCCAGCATCAGCAGCTCGCGCAGCCGCTCCCGCAGGGGGTGGGCCGCGGTGAGCGCGGTGAGTTCCGAGACAGCCTCCGCGTGGCAGCCCTGTTCGAGGTCCATGTCCAGGCGGGTCTCGGTGAGCTGGAGGCGCCATTCGTCCAGCCGGGCGCGCTGGGTCTCCGCGTACGGGCCCGGGACGCTCGCCAGCACCTCCCCGTCCCACAGGTTCAGCGCCTTGTTCAGCAGGGCGCGCGCGTGGCACAGGTCGCCCGCCGCCTTCGCCTTCTCCGCGTCGGCCGCCAGTTCCTGGGCCACCGCCAGGTCCAGGGTGCCGCCCGCGCCGCCCGGACCGGAGGCGTCGGAGAGCCGGATCGCGTACCCGCCCGACTCGCTGACCAGGACGCCGGGGGAGAGGACCTTGCGCAGCCGCGAGGCGTACGTACGGACCGCCGCCAGGGCCTGCGAGGGCGGCTCGTCGCCCCACAGGGCGTCGATCAGCTCGCCCGCCGTGGCCGTGCGCCCCTCGCGCAGCAGCAGGGCGGCCAGCAGGGCGCGCTGCTGCGGGGACCCCGTGGGCAGCGCCTCCGCTCCGCGCCAGGCGCGCACCGGGCCGAGCACGCTGAAGCGCAGGGCCGCCGATCCCTCGGGACTCCGCTGCTCCGGCACTCCCGGTACACCGTCCATCGCTGTCCCCCTGCCGTACCGTCATGACAACCAGGCCAGTTTGCCTTGTTCATGGCGGATGCGTCAGCCGTGGGAGACGCCCATCACAGGTCGCCATGCCAAGTTCGGGCAACCCCCTCACAGGGTCGACACCCCGTCCTCGCAACCCCGCGGCGGCGCCCGGCATTCCGGAGACCGGCGCCCACTGGCTGACGGGTCGTCAGATCGGCGCTACCGTACGGCACATGGAGACCTTCCCGAAGATCATCTCGGTGGACGACCACACGGTGGAGCCGCCCGGCGTCTGGCGGGACCGGCTCCCGTCGAAGTACCAGGACAGGGGACCGCGCGTCGTGCGCGCCCCGCTGCGGGAGATGACCTTCCTCGGCGGGAAGTTCGCGCCCGTCATGGGAAACCCCGGGGACGACGGCCCGATCGGCGACTGGTGGGTCTACGAGGACCTGCACCGCCCGCTCACCCGGCTCGACACCGCCGTCGGGTACGACAGGGACGAGATCAAGCTGGAGGTCATCACGTACGAGCGGATGCGCCCCGGCTCGTACGACGTCCCGCAGCGCCTGGCCGACATGGACGTCAACCACGTGCAGTCCGCGCTCTGCTTCCCGACCTTCCCCCGCTTCTGCGGCCAGACCTTCACCGAGGCGAAGGACCATGAACTGGGGCTCCTGTGCGTGCGCGCCTACAACGACTGGATGGTCGAGGAGTGGTGCGGTCCCGAGGCGCGGGGCCGGCTGATCCCGCTCACGCTGATCCCGCTCTGGGACGCGGAACTGGCCGCACGGGAGGTGCGGCGCAACGCCGCCCGGGGGGTGCGCGCCGTCGCCTTCTCCGAGATACCCCCGCACCTGGGACTGCCCTCGGTTCACACGGACGAGTGGGACCCGTTCCTCGCCGCGTGCGACGAGACCGGCACGGTGATCGCCATGCACATCGGGTCGAGCAGCCGGATGCCCTCCACCTCGGCGGACGCCCCGCCCGCCGTCGGCTCCACCATCACCTTCGCCAACTGCTGCTTCTCGATGGTCGACTGGCTGATGAGCGGCAAGTTCGAACGCTTCCCGAACCTCCGGGTCATGTACGCGGAGGGCCAGATCGGCTGGATCCCGTACATCCTCGAACGCGCGGACGTCGTGTGGGAGGAGAACCGCGCCTGGGGCGGCGTCGCGGACAAGGTCCACCGCCCGCCCTCCGAGCTCTTCGCCGAGCACGTCCACGGCTGCTTCTTCGACGACGCCTTCGGGCTGCGGAACCTGGACGCGATCGGCGCCGGCAACGTCCTGTACGAGACCGACTACCCCCACTCCGACTCCACCTGGCCGGAGTCGCGCCAGGTCGGCGAGGCCCAGATGGGCCACCTCGACGCGGACGTCGTGGACCGCATCGTCCGCCGCAACGCCATCGACCTGCTGGGACTGACGGAGGAGGGGCTGTGGGCACCGGCGCGGCAGGGGTGAGCCGGGTGGAGGGGGTCGCCCCCGACGGGCGGCCGGCGTACGGGATGCAGCTCCCGGTCCAGTCCCAGAGCACCCTCTACGCCGAGGCGTGGGAGGCCGACGCCGGTCCGGACGACCTCGTGGAGATCGCCCGGACCGCCGACACCGCCGGCTTCGCGTACCTCGCGAGCTGCGACCACGTCGGGGTCCCGCGACGGCTCGCCGCCGCGATGAGCACCGTCTGGTACGACCCCGTCGCCACCCTCGCCTTCCTGGCCGGGGTCACCCGGCGGGTACGCCTGCTCAGCCACGTCGCGGTCGTCGGCCTGCGCCACCCCCTGGTCACCGCCAAGCAGTACGCGACCCTCGACCACCTCAGCGGGGGCCGGCTGGTCCTCGGGGTCGGCGCCGGGCACGTACGGGAGGAGTTCGAGGCGCTCGGGGTGGACTTCGAGCGGCGCGGGGCCTTGCTGGACGAGTGCGTGGACGCCCTGCGGGCGGCGCTGGGCCCCGACGAGTTCCCCGCCCACCACGGGAAGCTGTACGACTTCGAAGGGCTCGGCCAGCGGCCCCGGCCCGCGCAGGAACGGGTGCCCGTGTGGGTCGGCGGGTCCTCGCCCGCCGCGGTGCGGCGGGCCGCGGTCAGGGGGGACGGGTGGCTGCCGCAGGGCGATCCGCGCGAACGGCTGCCCGGGCAGATCGCCCGGCTGCGGAGGCTGCGCGAGGAGGCGGGGGCGACCGGCCCGTTCACCGTCGGCGCGATCACCGAGCCGCTGTACGTGGGAAGGGCCCCCTGGCGGGTGGGGCGGCGCACGCTCACCGGCACGCCGGAGGAGATCGCCGAGTCCCTGCGGGCGTACCGGGCGATGGGCGTGCACCAGATCCAGGTGCGGTTCCGGTCGCGCAGCCGCAGCGAACTGACGGACCAGATGGCGGCGTTCGGGGTCGGGGTCGCCCCTCTCCTCGGGTAGCGGGCGCGTCCCCGTCGCACGGGCGCCCGCCACCCGAGGAGAGGGAGAGGGAGAAGGAGAGGGCATGGGCAAGCTGGACGGGCGGGTCGTGGTGGTCACCGGGGCGGCCCGGGGGCAGGGGGAACAGGAGGCGCGGCTCTTCGTCGCGGAAGGGGCCGCGGTGGTCCTCGCCGACGTGCTCGACGAGCAGGGCGAGACCCTCGCCGAGGAGCTGGGTCCCCGGGCCCGGTACGTCCATCTGGACGTGAGCCGGGAGGACGACTGGGCCGCGGCGGTGACCGTGGCGAAGGACGCGTACGGGAAGGTCGACGGGCTCGTCAACAACGCCGGCATCCTGCGCTTCAACGCCCTCGTGGACACCCCCCTCGACGAGTTCATGCGGATCGTCCGCGTCAACCAGGTCGGCGTCTTCCTCGGCATCAAGGCCCTGGCCCCCGAGATCGGGGCGGCCGGCGGCGGGACCGTCGTCAACACCGCCTCGTACACCGGCCTCACCGGCATGGCGTACGTCGGCGCGTACAGCGCGACCAAGCACGCGATCGTCGGCCTGACGCGGGTGGCCGCGCTGGAACTGGCGGCGCGGGGCATCCGCGTCAACGCGGTCTGCCCCGGCGCGATCGACACCGCCATGAGCAATCCGGCCCTGCTCGACCCGGCGACGGACCCCGGGGCGGACCCCGGGGCGGACCCCGGGGCGGACTCCGGGGCGGGCGCGGAGGCCGTCGCCCGCTTCTACCGCAAGCTCGTCCCGCTCGGCCGGATCGGCAGGGCCGAGGAGGTCGCCCGGCTCGCCCTCTTCCTGTCCTGCGAGGACTCCTCCTACATCACCGGCCAGCCCTTCGTGATCGACGGGGGATGGCTGGCGGGCGTGAGCGCGGGATGAGTGCGGGGTGGGCGCGCGGTGAGGCGTACGCAGCGGCCCGTCGGCCCTTGACGCCTCACGGGGGCGGTGCAACAGTCGGCGGCAGGCAAATCTGACGGATCGTCAGTTCGCCTGGGTGCGTGCCAGAGGAACTCCAGAGGAACTGGGGACGGTGAACCTCCGTGGAATTCGGGCTCTTCGTACAGGGATACGTGGGCAAGCGGGCCGAGACCGATCCGCTCGCCGAGCACAAGGCACTGATGGAGGAGACCGAGTACGTCATCCAGGCGGACAGGTCCGGCTTCAAGTACGCCTGGGCGTCCGAGCACCACTTCCTGGAGGAGTACTCGCACCTCTCCGCGAACGACGTCTTCCTCGGCTACCTCGCCCACGCGACCGAGCGGATCCACCTGGGGTCCGGCATCTTCAACCCGCTCGCCCAGGTCAACCACCCCGTCAAGGTCGCCGAGAAGGTCGCCATGCTCGACCACCTCTCCGAGGGGCGCTTCGAGTTCGGCAGCGGACGCGGGGCGGGCTCGCACGAGATCCTCGGCTTCCTGCCCGGCATCACCGACATGAACCACACCAAGGAGATCTGGGAGGAGACCATCGCGGAGTTCCCGAAGATGTGGCTCCAGGAGGAGTACCCCGGGTTCCGCGGCAAGCACTGGCAGCTCCCGCCCCGCAAGGTCCTGCCGAAGCCGTACGGGAAGTCACACCCCGCCATGTGGTACGCCGCCGGGTCGCCGCCCTCGTACGCCATGGCCGCCCGCAAGGGGCTCGGGGTGCTCGGCTTCAGCGTGCAGAAGGTCTCCGACATGGAGTGGGTCCTGGAGCAGTACAAGACGGCCGTCGTCGAGGCGGAGCCGGTCGGGGACTTCGTCAACGACAACGTGATGGTGACGACGACGGCGATCTGCGCGCCCACCCACGAGGAGGCGGTACGGGTCGCCGCCGGCGGCGGGCTGCACTACCTGCCCTCGCTCGTCTTCCGCTACCACGACACGTTCCCGCGGCCCGAGGGGTTCCCCGTGTGGCCGCAGACGCTGCCCGAGTACACGGAGGAACTGATCGAACTCCTCATCGCCGAGGAACTGCTGATCTGCGGGGACCCCGACGAGGTGCTCACGCAGTGCAAGCGGTGGGAGCAGGCCGGGGCCGACCAGCTGTCCTTCGGACTGCCGGTCGGGGTGCCGAAGGAGGAGACGCTCCGGACGATCCGGCTGATCGGCGAGCACGTCGTCCCGAAGATCGACACGGATCCCGTGCACCGGACCACGCGGTTCCGTCAGGCCGGCTGAGGTCCGCCGGAGGGCGCGGCCGCATCGTGGTCGCTCGCGCGGTCGCCCGCGCCCCCACAACGAGAAGGGGCTCTGGTGCTCGATCATCTGATCAAAGGCGTGCGGGTCGTCGACGGAACGGGCGGGGCCCCGTACGTCGCCGACGTGGGGATCCGGGACGGCCGGATCGCCGTCGTCGGGAGGGCGGGCGAGGACGGCCGTACGCGCGAGGACGGCCGTACGCGCGAGGAGGCGCGTACGTACGAGGAGGCCCGTACGTACGAGGACGCGCGAGGGCTCGTCCTCACGCCCGGGTTCGTGGACCCCCACACCCACTACGACGCGCAGCTCTTCTGGGACCCGTACGCCACGCCCTCCCTCAACCACGGCGTGACGACCGTCGCGGGCGGGAACTGCGGCTTCACCCTCGCCCCCCTCAACCCCGCACGTCCCGGGGACGCCGACTACACACGGCGGATGATGTCCAAGGTCGAGGGGATGTCGCTGGTCGCCCTGGAGGAGGGCGCGCCGTGGAACTGGAGCGGCTTCGGGGAGTACCTGGACGCCCTGGAAGGACGGATCGCGGTCAACGCCGGCTTCATGGTCGGGCACTGCGCGCTGCGGCGGTACGTCATGGGCCCCGACGCGGTGGGCGGGCAGCCGGACGAGGAGCAGCTGGCCGCGATCGTCCGGCTGGCGCACGAGGCCATGGACGCCGGGGCCTGGGGATTCTCCACCACCCAGTCCTCCACCCACTCCGACGGCGACGGGCGGCCGGTCGCCTCCCGGCACGCGGGACCCGCCGAGCTGCTGGCGCTGTCGCGGGCGGTCGGGGAGCACGAGGGCACCCAGATCGAGGCGATCGTGGCGGGCTGCCTGGACCGGTTCAGCGACGCCGAGATCGACCTGCTGGCGCGGCTGAGCGCGACCGCCGGCCGGCCCCTGAACTGGAACGTCCTGACCATCGACGCCGCCGTCCCCGAACGCGTGCCCCGCCAGCTCCTCGCCAGCGAGCGGGCCCGGGAGACGGGTGGCCGGGTCGTCGCCCTCACCATGCCGATCCTCACCCCGATGAACATGTCGCTGGGCACCTTCTGCGCCCTCAACCTCATCCCCGGCTGGGGCGAGATCCTCGGCCTGCCCGTGCCCGAGCGGATCGCCCGGCTCCGGGACCCCGGCGTCCGGGCCGGGATGCTGCGGCGGGCCCGGTCGAAGGAGGCCGGCGTCTTCCGCCGCCTCGCCGACTTCGGGCGCTACGTCATCGGGGACACGTACAGCCCGCAGAACGAAGGGCTCACCGGACGGGTCGTACGGGACATCGCGGCCGAGCGGGGACAGGAGCCCTTCGAGTGCATCGTCGGGATCTGCGCCGAGGACGGGCTGCGTACGGTCCTGTGGCCCATGCCGACCGACAACGACCCGGACTCCTGGCGCCTGCGCCAGGAGACCTGGCGCCACGAGGACGTGCTGCTCGGCGGCTCGGACGCGGGCGCCCACCTGGACCGGATGTGCGGCGCCCCGTACACCACCCGGTTCCTCGGGGACTGCCTGCGGGGGCGGAGGCTGGTGCCGCTGGAGCAGGCGGTGAAGATGCTCACGGACGACCCGGCGCGGCTCCTCGGGCTCCGGGAGCGCGGCCGGATCCAGGAGGGCTTCCACGCGGACCTCGTGCTCCTCGACCCCGAACGCGTCGACGCGGGCAAGGCCACCCTGGTGCACGACCTGCCGGGGGACAGCCCGCGCCTGGACTCGAAGGCGATCGGCGTCCGGGCCGTGTGGGTCAACGGCGTCGAGTCGATACGGGACGACGTGGTGACCGGGGCCGTACCCGGCAGGGTGCTGCGCTCGGGCCGGGACACGTACACGGTGGGCACGGCATGACGCGGCACCGGAAGCCCGGGGGCGGGCGGCTGGTGGGCAAGCGCTTGGGGGACAGGTGAGCCGGGAGCAGCGGCTGTTCATCGATGGTTCGTGGGTGGAGCCGGACGGCGGCCACTACGAGGTGGTCGACCCGGCGACCGAGGAGGTCGTCGGCGCGGCCCCGGAAGCCTCGCGGGAACAGGTGCACGCGGCGGCGGGCGCGGCCCGCGAGGCCTTCCGCACCTGGTCGCGCACGGCCCCCGAGGAACGGGCCGCCGTCCTGCGCCGGGCGGCCGGGGTGATCCGCCGCCACCTCGGCGCGTACGCCGAACTGGCCCAGGCGGAGACCGGGGCGACGACCGGTACCGCCCGCGGGATGCAGGTGGGGGTCGCCGCGGCCCGCTTCGAGCGGTACGCGCGCGTGGAACCCGCCGAGCAACCGCTGCCCCCGCAGATCAACGAGGCGGGGCCGTTCCGCGGGGCCGCCGTCCTCGGGGCCCTCGCCGTGCGCCGGCCGGTGGGTGTGGTCACCTGCGTCACCTCGTACAACAACCCCTGGGCGAACCCGGCCGGCAAGATCGCGCCGGCGCTGGCGATGGGCAACACGGTCGTCGTGAAACCCGCCCCGCAGGACCCGCTCTCCGTGTACCGGATGGCCGAGGCGCTGGAGGAGGCGGGCGTGCCGCCCGGGGTGGTGAACGTCGTCGGCGGGGCGCGGGCGGAGGTGGGGGAGGCGGCCGTCGACTCGCCCGACGTCGACATGGTGAGCTTCACCGGTTCGACCGCCGTCGGGCGGCGCATCGCCGAGGTGTGCGGACGCGGTATGAAACGGCAGCTGATGGAGCTGGGCGGCAAGGGCGCGGCGCTCGTCTTCGAGGACGCGGACCTGAGGGCGGCGGTCCGGGGGATCGGCACCACCTTCTCGTTCTACAGCGGCCAGATCTGCACGGCCCCGACGCGGGTGCTGGCGCAGCGGCCGGTGTACGACCGGCTGATCGCCCAGCTGACGGCGTACATCGGGTACCTGAAGGTGGGGGACCCGCGGGCCGAGGGCACGACCGTCGGACCGGTGATCTCGGCGGCCCACCGGGACCGCGTCGAGTCGTACGTCGAGCTGGGCCGCGAGGAGGGCGCGCAACTGGTCGCGGGCGGCGGACGGCCGCCCATGGACCGGGGCTTCTACGTGGCGCCCACGCTCCTGGCGGACTGCACCAGCGGCATGCGGGTGGTCCGCGAGGAGATCTTCGGCCCGGTCGTCGTGGTCCTGCCCTTCGACGACGAGGAGGAGGCCCTCGCGCTGGCCGACGACAGCGACTACGGCCTGATCGACTACGTCTGGTCGGGCGACGTGGCCCGCGCCTTCCGCGTCGCGGGCCGGCTGCGGGCGGGCGGGGTCGGCGTCAACACGGTCGGCCGCAACATGGAGGCACCGTTCGGCGGCTTCAAGCAGAGCGGGGTGGGACGGGACGTGGGCTCGTACGCCCTGCACGCGTACTCGGAACTGCAGTCGCTGGTGTGGGAGGCGTAGTCGGGGGCCGGGTTCTCCAGGGGCGGGGAGCTGCCCTTTCCGGGTGCGCGAGGGGCCGCGCGCGAGATGATCTAGAGTTCCCGCACGTGGCGGGCGGTCGACCCGCCGTCCGGAATGTGACCCAGGGGTGGGAATTGATCATTTCATCGACGCCGGCTGCTGCCCGGCGGCAGCACAGACCCGCCGCCCGGCGCGCGCTCACCGCGACGCTGGCCGTCGGCACGGCACTGGCG
The DNA here is from genome assembly GCF_013302945.1 of Streptomyces sp. 8P21H-1. NCBI lineage: Bacteria > Bacillati > Actinomycetota > Actinomycetes > Kitasatosporales > Streptomycetaceae > Streptomyces > Streptomyces sp. 8P21H-1. The sequence goes on from NZ_JABTYA010000232.1 coordinate 12,019, forward strand.
GCCGTGGTGCTCACGGCCCCGGCCGCCCACGCCGCCGAGAGCGACATCTCGTTCTCGGACGTCGTGATCAACGACGGCAAGCCCGTCGTCGTCGGCCTCAGCGCCGAGGTCGAGGCCTCGCTGACGTACACGGTGAAGAGCAAGGTGGCGCTCGACAGCTGGTGGGTCCAGGCGTACCAGGGTGCCTCCAGCACCGACGCGTACGGCCTCGCGAACACCACGACCCAGTGGAGCTGCCGCCAGTCCTCCGCGGGCGGCTACACCTACCGTGACTGCGACGAGACGATGACCATCGACCCGGACGACATGCCGGGCGGCAACGGCAACAAGCTGGTCAACAGCGACGCAACCGTCTGGAGGACCGTCGGCACGGCCATCAAGAAGAACGGTGGTTACGACACCGACCGGCTCTCCGGGACGGTCCGTCTCCAGCGTGCCTCGCGCATCCAGAGCGCGAACGCGACCCCGGAGCCCGTCACCAAGGGCAAGCAGATCACCGTCACCGGCACCGTGCAGCGCGTCAACTGGAGTGCGCGCCGCTACGACAACTACGGCGGCCGTTCGGTGAAGCTGCAGTTCAAGCCCGCCGGCTCCAGCACCTACAGCACGGTCAAGTCGGTCACGGCGAGCGGCACGGGCGCGCTCAAGGCCACGGTGACCGCCTCCCAGGACGGCACCTGGCGCTGGCGCTACAGCGGCAACACCACGACGGGCGCGAGCAACTCGGCCGGCGACCACGTCGACGTGAAGTAGCACCCTGCCGCCCCCACTGGACCGACCGCACGACGAAGGCCCCGCTCCGGCGGGGCCTTTCGCATTGCCCGTAGCGTCGCTACGGAAAAGGGGTAGCGTCGATATCTTTCAAGTGTTAGCGTTGTTCTCGCCGGGAAGCGAACAGCGCTACCCATCGGGATCCATCGGGATCCATCGGGATCCATCAGGATCAATCGGGATCCATCGGGACGAGGAGCACCGTCATGACGGAGCAGACAGGTACCGGGCGGACGGACAGCGGGCGGACGGACACCGGGGGCCCCACCCGCGTCGCGATCGTCACCGGCGGATCGCGGGGCATCGGGCGCGAGAGCGCGGAGCGGCTGGCGGCCGACGGATTCGCCGTCGTCGTGAACTACGCGGGCAACCGGGCCGAGGCCGAGAAGACCGTCGGCGCGATCACCGAGGCAGGCGGGCAGGCGATCGCGCACCGGGCCGACGTGGCCGACGAGACCGAGGTCGCGGCGCTCTTCGACGCCGCCGAGTCGGCGTACGGCGGCATCGACGTCGTCGTCCACGCGGCCGGCGTCATGACACTGGCCCCACTCGTCGACACCGACCTCGACGCCCTGGACCGGATGCACCGCACCAACATCCGCGGCACCTTCGTCGTCGACCAGCAGGCCGCCCGCCGGCTGCGCGCGGGCGGCGCGATCCTCAACTTCTCCAGCTCCGTCCTGGCACTCGCCCTCCCCGGCTACGCGGGGTACGCCGCCACCAAGGGCGCCGTCGAGGCCATGACGCTGATCCTGGCCCGCGAGATGCGCGGCCGGGACATCACCGTCAACGCCGTGGCGCCCGGCCCGACCGCCACCGCCCTGTTCCTGGACGGCAAGGACGAGGAGACCATCGCGCGCATGGCCGCCCAGCCGCCGCTGGAGCGCCTCGGCGAGCCCCGCGACATTGCGGAGGTCGTGTCCTTCCTGGCCGGCCCGGCCGGCCGCTGGGTCAACGGCCAGGTGATCCGCGCCAACGGCGGCATCGCATAAGCGCTCCCGGCCCCTTCCCTTCTCTCCCCCCTTCCTTCCCCTGCCCCTCCCTCACCCTCCTCAGGAGTGCCGTCATGGGCAAGACGATCGTCATCACGGGCGCGGGTTCCGGGTTCGGCGCGCTCGCCGCGCGGGCCCTGGCAGACGCCGGGCACACGGTCTACGCGGCGATGCGCGACACCCGCGGCCGCAACGCGGACCGGGTCGCCGAGGCCGACGCGTACGCCGCCGTGCACGGGGTCGACCTGCGCACGGTCGAACTGGACGTCCTCTCCCAGGAGTCCGCGGACGCCGCCGTCGCCGAGGTCCTGGCCGGGGCCGGCACGCCGGACGTCGTCGTCCACAACGCGGGCCACATGGTGACGGGCCCCACCGAGGCATTCACCCCCGGGGAACTGGCCGCGGTGTACGACACCAACGTGCTCGGCACCCAGCGCGTCAACCGCGCCGTCCTCCCGCACCTGCGCGCCCAGGAGCACGGCCTGGTGCTCTGGGTCGGCTCGACCTCGACCAGGGGCGGCACCCCGCCCTATCTCGCGCCGTACTTCGCCGCGAAGGCAGCGATGGACGCGCTCGCGGTGTCGTACGCGGCCGAGCTGGCCCGTTTCGGCATCGAGACGACCATCGTGGTGCCGGGCGCCTTCACCTCGGGCACGAACCACTTCGCGTCCGGCGGCCACCCCTCCGAGGGGACGGTCCTGCCCGCGTACGAGGAGCGGTACGGGGACCTGACGGCCCAGGTCGCCGAGCGCCTCGCCGCCCTCGCCCCGGCCGACGCCCCCGCGTCCCTGGTGGCCGACGCGATCGTCGAGGTCGTCGGCACCCCGCACGGCAAGCGGCCCTTCCGGGTCCACGTCGACCCCGCGGACGACGGTTCGGAGGAGGTCAGCCGGGTCGCGGACCGCGTCCGCGCGGAGTTCCTGACGCGGATCGGACTGGCGGACCTGCTCGCCCCGCACTCCCCGTCCGCCCCTCGCTCCGGCATATGGGCTCGGATACCGTCACGGCCGTGAACACCGTGAACACCATGAGTACGAATACGAGAGCGCGCATTCTCGAAGTGGCGGCGGCCCTGGTCGCCGAGTCCCCCGACGGGGACGTGTCGACCAGGGCCGTGTGCGAGGCGGCGGGGGTCGGCGCCCCCGCCCTCTACCGCCACTTCGGGGACAAGGAGGGGCTGCTGTCGGCGGTCGTCGACCACGGCTGGGACAAGTACCTGGCGACCAAGCGCGACCGCCCTCCCGGCACGGACCCCGTCGAGGACCTGCGCAGCGGCTGGGACACGCACGTGGAGTTCGCCCTGGCGAACCCGAACCTGTTCCGCCTGATGCACTCACCCGCCATGCGTACGCCCCCGGCGGCGGCCCTGGAGTCCCACTCCATCCTCACCGCGGACCTGCGACGGGCGGCCGCGCAGGGCAAGGTGCGCATGGCCCCCGAACTGGCAGCACAGATGATCATGTCGTCGAACGTCGGCGTGGCCCTGATGCTGGTCTCCCGCCCGGCGACGTTCACGGACGACAGCATGTCCCGGCGCGTACGGGACGCGGTCCACGCCGCGGTCTTCACCCCGGACGTACCACCGCCCGCCGGTCCGGTCCCCGCCTCCGGGGCGGCCGAGCCGGACGGACCCCAGGTCCCCGCCGCGGCGGCCCGTCTGAACGCCCTCCTGCGCCGGTCCTCGGCCCCCGCCCTCAGCCCCGCCGAGGACGCCCTGCTGACGGAGTGGCTGACCCGCCTCTCGAACACCCCGCTCGATTAAGCCCTGTTAGGCCCCATATCCTGATCAACAACTCCATGGACCCTTGCTGCCGTGCCGGTTGCGCCGGTCGTGCTGGTCGTACCGGTCACGCCGTTCGGCCGGTCGGACCAGGGCCCAGGGGATCAGGGACCGGGGGGAACGAAGCCGATGACCGACGCGACCGACGCGACCAAGGTGTTCGAACCGCTGCAGGCGGACGACCCGCCCGCGGTGGCCGGTTACCGCCTCGCGGCGCGGCTCGGCGCGGGAGGCATGGGGCGGGTCTACCTGTCCCACACCCAGGGCGGCCGGCCGGTCGCGATCAAGGTGATCAGACCGGAGCTCGCGGACGACCCGGCCTTCCGGCGGGGGTTCCGCCGGGAGATCAAGGCCGCCCAGCGGGTCCGCGGCGCCTACACGGCCGAACTGATCGACGCCGACGCGGACGGCGTACCGCCGTGGCTGGCCACGCTGTACGTGCCCGGCCCCTCCCTGGCGGAGGCCGTCGCCCGGCGCGGCCCCCTGCCGGTGCCGGCGGTGCTGTGGCTGATGGCGGGGGTGGCCGAGGCGCTGGAAGCCGTCCACGGCGCGGGAATCGTGCACCGGGACCTGAAGCCCTCGAACGTGCTGCTGGCCGCCGACGGGCCGCGGGTGATCGACTTCGGCATCTCGCTGGCCGCCGACGTCACCTCGTACACGGCCACCGGTGCCACGGTCGGCACGCCTCAGTTCATGGCCCCCGAGCAGGCGTCCGCCGGTGAGGTCACGACGGCGACCGACGTCTTCGCGCTCGGCCAGACGGCGGCGTTCGCTGCACTGGGCAGACCGCTGTACGGGGAGGGTTCCGCGGTCGGTGTGCTGTACCGGATCGTGCACTCGGAACCCGACCTGTCCCTGCTGCCCGCACAGCTCCGTCCGCTGATGGCCCGGTGCCTCGCCGCCGATCCGCGGGAGCGGGCGACGCCCGCTGAGATCGTCACGTGGTGCAGGCAGCGGCTGGGCGCGGAGACCGGAGCGGGGGAAGGGACGGGCCCGGCCGTCTGGCGGGAGATCGCGGGCCCGGAGGTGACGGTCCCCCCACCGGTGCCCCACCCCACCCCGGTCCACACGCTGCCGCTGCACTCGCACCCGCAGACGCCGCAGCCCCAGCCGTACGCACAGCGGTCCCCATGGGCGCCACCGCAGACGCAGCCGACGTGGAAGGACCAGGGCCCGGCCCGACGCCGGCGCACCGGGCTGATCGCGGCCGCCGCCGCGACGGCGGGCGCGCTGCTGCTGGCGGGCGTGACCTGGACGGCACTGGAGGTGGGGAACCGGCTCGGCGACCGGGACGAGGGCGCGTCCTCCACGTCCGGCTCGACGGCGCCGGGAGGACCACCGGCAACCGGACGCGCCTCCGGGGCGGATGACGCAGACGCGGAGGGAACAGCGGGGGCCGGCGGGCGGACCTCGAAGGACCCGGAACCCCTCACGACCGCTTCCGAATCGCCGAAGATGAACGCGCACCCCCTGCAATGGCTGGACGCGAAGACCTCACTGAGCTTCAAGAAGCCGATCGGCCGCAAGGACCGCAAGGGGGACATCCGGTTCTACTGCAAGGAGATCAGCTGCGGACTGGAGAGCGACACCAGCCTGTTCGTCATGGTGCCCGGCGATCCGGGAGCCACCCTCGACACGTGCCGCCTGCTCCTCGACGGGGCCGAGAAGGACAGGACCCTCTACCGTGAACTTCCGCTGGCCGGGGCGGCGGCCGGCACCGAGATCTGCGTCAAGCACTCCTCCGGGGACGTCGCGCTGCTCGTGCTCCAGGTGAAGTCGACCGCGCTGCCGGAGGCCGCTTTCCTGACCTTGGACATGACGGTGTGGCGGGGAGCCGTGTAGCCGGACGGACCGTCGCCGCCGCCGGAAAACCGCTACCGGTCGATCGGGTCCCGGGACCAGGATGGGCGGCATGGTGTCCACAGACCGGTTGCTCGCCTTCGCCGCCATGTCGTTCCTGCTGATCGTGGTCCCCGGACCCAGCGTGCTGTTCGTGGTCGGCCGGGCGCTGGCCCAGGGGCGCAGGGCCGCGCTGACCACGGTCGTGGGGAACACGCTGGGCGCGTACGTCCTCGTCGTGGCGGTCGCCCTCGGCGTCGGGGCCGTGGTGGAGCGCTCGGTGGTCGTCTTCATGACGCTGAAGCTGGTGGGGGCGGCGTACCTCGTGTACCTGGGGGTGAAGGCGGTGCGGCAGCGCGGGTCGCTGCATGCCGCGTTCACCGGTGACGAGCCCGCGCAGAGCGGACTGCGCACGCTGTGGGAGGGGTTCGCGGTCGGCGTGGCCAACCCGAAGACGATCGTGTTCTTCGCCGCCGTCCTGCCGCAGTTCGTCGACCGCGGCCAGGGCCACGTCATGGCGCAGATGCTGCTGCTCGGCCTGGTCTTCAACCTCATCGCGGTGGCCTCGGACAGCGTGTGGGGCCTGGGCGCGGCCGCCGCGCGGACCTGGTTCGCCAGTTCACCGCGACGCCTCGCCATGGTCGGCGGGGCCGGCGGGGTCACGATGATCGGCCTCGGCGTCACGATCGCCGCGACGGGCCGCAAGGACTAGAGCCCGCCGTTCGGGGGGTAAACGTTCGGACGAGATCGGATCGTCCTCGGGGAGGACGTGCGGCCGGCTCTCCGCGACGCGTGGAGCGCCCGTCCCGCCGGCTGATCCGCAGCACGCCCCGGCATGTCGCGCGAGGGCCCGCGGAGCCGGTCGGTCCGGTGATCCGGACGGAACGCCTCCAGCGGTCACGGCGCGGGCACGGTCGTCGGCAGGTCCAGGCGGGTCCCGTCGAAGCGTTCGCGCAGGAGCCGGTCGTGCGTCACCACGACCAGGGTGCCGGTGTAGCGGGCCAGCGCCGCCTCGACGTCCTCCACCAGGGCGGGGGCGAGGTGGTTGGTCGGCTCGTCGAGGAGCAGCAGGTCGAGCGGACCGGCCGTGACGAGCCGCGCCAGTTCGAGCTTGCGGCGCTGCCCGGCGGACAGGTCCCGTACGGGAACGGCGAGATCGGCGCCGCGGAACAGACCGAGCGCGAGCAGTGCGTCGGCGTGCTCGTCGGGCTGCCCCACCCGGTCGGCCGCGAAGGCCGTGAGCAGCGTACGGGCGTCGGAGGCGTCGTCGGGCGCGCTCCGCTGGCGCAGGAATCCGACTCGGCGGGGCCGGTGCAGGACACCGGTGTCGGGCGTCAGCTCCCCCGCGAGCAACTGGAGGAGGGTGGTCTTGCCGGCGCCGTTGGGCCCGGTGACCAGGAGCCGTTCGCCGGGGCCGAGTTCCAGGGACGGAACGTACAGCCGTCCTTCGACCGAGACGTCCTCCAGACGCACCGCCGCCGATGCCTCCCCGGCGGTCGGCGCGCTCTCGACGCGGCCCGTGAACCGCAGTGGCTGCGGGGGCGGCGGCACGGGGTGCTCCATGAGCCGCTGCACCCGCTCGCGTGCGTTGCGGATGCGGCTCTGTGCGCCGTGCGCCCGCGAGCGCGCCCGGAAGGCGCCGGCGCCGCTGAACCCCCGCGGCCCCTTGTGCGGGATCTCCGCCAGCATGCCCGCACCGGATTCGGCGAGGCGTTCCTGCCGGGCGACCTCGTCGCGCCACTGCTCGTGCTCCCACGCCCACCGGGCGCGGGCCGCCGCCTTGGCGGTGAGGAAGCCGGCGTACCCGTTGCCGTAGCGCCGTACCGTGCGCCGGTCCTGGTCGACCTCCAGGACGGTGCCGGTGACGCGTTCCAGGAAGGCCCGGTCGTGCGTGGCCACGACGACCGTGCCCCGGTGCCGGCGCAGATGTCCTTCGAGCCAGGCCACGGCCTCGTCGTCCAGGTCGTTGGTCGGTTCGTCGAGCAGCAGCAGTTCGGGGGCCGCGGCCAGGGTCGCGGCGAGCGCGAGGCGGGAGCGCTGTCCGCCGGAGAGGGTGTTCAGCGCCCGCTCCCGGTCCGGCGGCGCGTGCTCGCCGAGCCGGCGCAGGGTCACCTCGACCCGGCGGTCCGCCCCGTGCCCGCCCCGCGCCTCGAACTCGGCGACGAGTGCGGCGTAGTGCTCGAACCCGGCGGGCCCGGCCGTGCCCAGGGCGGCCTCGGCGGCACGGATACGCCGCTCCAGGGCACGCAGCTCACCCAGTACGTGGTCCACGGCGTCGCCCACCCGAGCCGAACCGGGCAGGTCGAGGGTCTGGCGGAGGTAACCGGTCCCGCCCGGTGCCACGACGGTCAGGCTGCCGTTGTCGACCGGCTCCTGCCCCGCCAGCAGCCGCAGGAGCGTGGACTTCCCGGAGCCGTTGTCCCCGACGATCCCGACCTTCTCGCCGGGCCGGACGGTGAGGGACACGCGGTCCAGCACCACGCGGTCGCCGTAGCGCTTGGTCACCCCGGCGAGAGCGATCTGCGAGGTGGTGACGGGGGGAGCGGTGACGGTGGTGTCGACGGGAGCACGGTGCAAGAGCAGTCCTTTGTCCGGCGGTCGGGTGATGGACATGAAGCTAGACGCAACGGTCCGTCTCGTCAAGGGGGTGGGTCGGAACCCGGTCGGCAGCGGCGGCGGCCGGGTCAGTCGTCCAGGTCGATCCTGATCGTCAGCAGGTTCGTGCCGAACGCCCGGACCGCGCCGCTGTTGAACCGCGGCAGCGACTTCAGGCGGGCGCGGGGGTCGTCCTCCGGCATCGGGTGGGCGGTGCCGTGGTGCCACCGCCCGCCGATCCGGACCCGCACCTTCGGGTCGACCCGGATGTTGCGTACGTACTGCGACTTGTCGCCGTACTCGGAGACGAGCCAGAACGCCTGCCCGACGCGGCGTCCGCCGACCGGTGTGCGGCGGGGGAGCCCGGAGGTGCGCCCGGTCGTCTCCAGCAGCGTCTGGAACGGCAGCCGCCGGGTCACCGGGTTGGCCACCCGCCGCTGGAACGCGGTGACGACCCGGAACCGGAGGTCCTGACCGCGGAGCACGTCAGTCCCGCCCTTCCTTGAGCATGCGGAGAAGGGACCCGAAGGCGTCCGGGGAGGCCCCGAGTATGACTCCGCCGGGGTCACCGCTTTCGGTGAGACGGACGGCTTGCGTGGCGCCGGCGACGTGCAGGCAGGACTCGCCCTGCCCGCAGTAGGACGACTTCTGCCAGGAGCGGTCGAGCATTTCGGTCCCTTCACAGGTCTTGAGCGATGGCGTGAATGAAATCGCGGGACCTCTCGGGTGAGAGGGCCACGGACTCCATGCGGTCGAGGAGGACGCGGTACGTGTTCAGTTGCGCTTCGGCGTCCACGAATGCGGGGCCGTGGGACTGGTCCAGCGAGACGGTGTCCAGTTGGGGAACCGACCCGTAGATGTACAGAATCGTCTGCCCGGAACCCGGGTAGGCGCCGATCGCGAACGGGATCACCTGGACCGTGATGTGGCTGTGCCGGCTCTGCTCGATCAAGTGCCCGAGTTGGCGTCGGGCCACCGAGGGGCCACCGACCGGTACGCGCAGCGCGGCTTCGTGGATGATCGCGCGGTACGGGACCGGGTCGGGCCCGTCCAGCAGCGCTTGGCGCTGGAGCCGGTGACTCACCCGGTGCTCGATGTCGGTGCGGGAGAACTCGGGAACGACCTGCCGGAAGATCTCGCGGGCATGATCCGTGATCTGGAGAAGACCTGGAATGTGTGCGGTGTTGGCGGACCGCAGACGTCTGGAGTGCTGCTCCAGTTCGGCGATGTCCAGCAGCGGGGTGGGCAGCACTTCGCGGAAGGTTTCCCACCATCCTCCCGCCCGCTCGGTGGCGAGCTCGAACAACCCGTCGATGTACTCGGTGTCGGAGCAGCGATAGATGCGGGCCAGCGCACGAAGGCGGTCCCGGCTCACACCGAACCGACTGGCCTCGATGTTGCTGAGCTGGGCCTGGCTGACGCCGAGTTGACGGGCGCCCTCGGTGACGGTGAGCCCCGCGCGCTCACGCATCCGCCGCAGTTCGGTACCGAGACGCAGCCGACGGGCGGTGGTGGCGATCCTGGGCGCCATGGCTCAACTCTCCTTGCGCAACAGAATGTTGTTGTCACCCACACGAGGGAAAACCTCATGCTATTGCCAGAATGGGAAATGTATTAAGTGGCGAGCCGCTAGCTTATTGATGCAGGCGCCACCACCCAGAAGCACCCCGTTCGACGGAGCGGCACGGTCACTGGGCTCCGAAGCCAATCCTCCGCTCGTGATCGGAGACTTCCGATGGCCACCGTATCCCCGCCCTGGGCGTACACCCTCCAACTCCCGCACGATCCACGCGCACCAGGTATCGCCCGTGCGACCCTGCGCCTCGTTCTTGCCGCACACGACCTCGCCGGCCTCGCCCCCACCGCGGAACTGCTCGCCTCCGAGCTGCTCACCAACGCCCACCCGCACACCAAGGGTCCGTACGCCCTGCGCATCCGCTCCTCGGCGGAGCCGGGCCGGCTGCGGATCGCGGTGTGGGACTCCGACTCCGGGATCCCGCCGGCCTTCACCGCCCCGCCCGCCACGGGCGACGTACCACCGGATTCCGCGGAGAACGGCCGGGGTCTGCACCTCGTACGGGCCTGCGCGGACACCTGGGGCGCACACGTCCTGGGAGACGCCCGCGGCGGCAAGCTCCTGTGGGCCGAGTGCGGACCCACGGAAGCCACGCGGTGAACGCGCCGCTGCGGGCCTTCACGCGGGGCGTGCGCCGTCCGCCGCGCGAGAGCGGCGCCATACTGGGGAGTGAAGCCATGCCCCTCCACCAGGAGCAGACCATGAGCGCACAGCCTGTGTACGGCCGGGGAGCGATGCCCCTGCCGGAGATCCGGACCGTGGACGACCTGCGCGCCGCGCTCAGCCGTTACGGGTTTCCCGGCGACCGGGAGCGGTTCGAGGAGGAACTGGCGACAGCTATAGGAGCTTCGCCGACCGAGGACTTCGCGGGTGCCGCAGCCGTGGTGAGGGCTTACCGCCATCGCGTACGGATCAGGAACTCGGCGGAGGTCATGGCGGCTCTCGAAGACGCGCGCACCGGGGACGGCGGCACATGAGCGGAGTCCCGCTGGAGGAGGCCGAGCCCGCCAGGAAGGCGTTCGTCGACCTCACGGAGGGGGAGCGGAAGGTGGTCCGGGACGCGCTCGCGGCCATCGGGCGCGATCCGGCGGCCGGCCGCGAGATCCCCGGCTGGCGACCGCCCTCCGTGGAGTACACGTACACGACTCCCCTTGCCGAGGACTCCGCCGAAGCGGTCACCGTCGTGTACACGCACACGCCTGGCCTCGGAGTGACCGTCGTGTACTACTTCCGGGATCCGCAGGTGGTGGACTGAGCACGCGGCGTCACCGGCGGTGGGACCGTCCCCGTGGGGGCTGCTTCATTCACCCGGACGGGTGGGACCGTATGTGCGAAACGGTAGCGGGGCGGGGCGGGCGGTTCGGGAAACCGCCCGACCGACAGGCCAGTTGGCCGCATGGGATCCGTCCGTCCCGTCCGCGAGGCTCGTCGCATGGTGACCACCAAGCGAAAATTCGGCCTTCTCGCCGCCTTCGGTGCGGTGCTCGCGCTCACTCCCCCGTATGTCGCGACCACCGCGTCCACCGCGTCCACCGCGTCCACCGGGTACGGCGGCACGCCCCTCGTCTGGGGCGCGTGCGAAGGGCGCGGGCTCGATCCCCGGCAGCAGTGCGCCACCGTCGACGTGCCGCTGGACCACTCCGAACCCGGTCCCGGGGGCGAGCGGATCGGGATCGCCGTGTCCCGGATTCCCGCCGAGGAGCCGGAGGCCCGCCGCGGGGTCCTGCTGATGATCGCCGGCGGTCCCGGCGGCGGCAGTCTCGACGAGATCTCCGGGAAGGGGCAGCGGCTGCCGCAGGAGGTGCGGAACGCGTACGACCTGGTCGGGTTCGACCCGCGAGGGGTCGGCCGGTCCGCACCCGTGAGCTGCGGGCTCGACCGGGAGGACCTGGCCACGACCAGATTCTGGCCCTGGCCCGCCGCGGACGGCTCCGTCGCCGGGAACATGGCCACCGCCCGGCGGACGGCCGCCGCCTGCGACCGCAACGGCGGCGAACTGATCCGGCACATCGGTACCGCCGACAACGCCCGCGACCTCGACCTCGTCCGCGCGGCCCTCGGCGAGCGCAGGCTGTCCGCGTGGGGCGTCTCGTACGGGGCGTACCTCGGTGCCGTCTACCGCGAGCTGTTCCCCCACCGCACCGACCGGTTCGTGCTGGACAGCAACCCGGACGGCACCGGCTCCCTCAGCCACGGCGACTTCCCCCGCGGCATGTGGGCCGGGTTCGAGGGCGGTGTCGAGGACGCCTTCCCCGAGTTCGCCGAGTGGGCGTCCAGGGACGGGAACCCGTACCGGCTCGCCCCGACGGCGGACGGGGTCCGGGACCTCTTCCTGCGGCTCGCCGGGCGGCTCGACCGCGAACCGCTCCCCTGGCCGGGCGCCGCTCCGGCGGAGCTGAACGGCAACGTCCTGCGCCAGGCCATGGTCTACGCGCTGTACGGCCCCGACGACTTCCCGGGGCTGGCCGAGCTGATCCGGGCCGCACAGCGGGGCGAGACCCCGCCCGCGCCCGAGCAGGCCCCCGAGCCCTTCCTCCAGAACGCCCTCGCCGTCGCCCTCGCCACCTTCTGCAACGACGGCGACTGGCCGCGGTCGAGTGCCGTGTACCAGGCGGCGGTCGACCGCAGCCGGGCCGAGCACCCGCTGACCGCGGGGATGCCCCGCAACGCCACGGCCTGTGCGGCCTGGCCCTCGTACCCGAAGCCGGACCCGGTACGGATCACCGACCGCGGCCGCTCCGCCGTGCTGCTCGTCCAGAACGAGCGCGACCCCGCCACCCCGCTCGCCGGCGCCCGCGCGGTCCGGGCCGCCCTCGGCGGACGGGCCGTCATGGTGACCGTCGGCTCGACCGGGCACGAGGTCTATCTCGCGCAGGGCAACGCCTGCGGGGACGGGGCCGTCACCCGTTACCTGACGTCGGGCCGGCGCCCCGCGCGGGACATGCACTGCCCGTAGACGCAATAGACGCAGCAGACGCAGGGTTCGCGCGCGCCACCCCCTCCCCATCTCCTATCCTCGCTGCGAAGGCGTCGCCGGGGAAAAAGGAACATGCATGGACGGGTTGGCCCCGGACGATCCGGGCTGGATAGGCAACTACCGACTGCTCGGAAGACTCGGCGAGGGCGGCATGGGGCGGGTGTACCTGGCCCGCTCCGACCGCGGCCGTACCGTCGCGGTCAAGGTCGTCCAGGAACAACTCGCCCGCAAGCCCGACTTCAGGCGCCGCTTCGCCCAGGAGGTCAAGGCCGCCCAGCGGGTCGGCGGTGAGTGGACGGCGCCCGTCCTGGACGCCGACACGGAGGCGGCGACACCGTGGGTGGCCACCGGCTACGTCGCCGGACCCTCGCTCGCCGAGGTGGTGGACAAGCAGTACGGCCCCCTGCCCCCGAAGTCAGTACGGGCACTGGCGACCGGACTCGTCCGCGCGCTCCAGGCCATCCACGGCGCGGGGCTCGTCCACCGCGACCTCAAACCGTCCAACGTCCTGGTGACGATCGACGGCCCCCGCGTCATCGACTTCGGCATCGCGCGCGCCCTCGACCCGTCCATGGAGTCCGGTGACGGGCTGACCCTGACGGGTGTCGTCGTCGGGTCGCCGGGCTTCATGTCGCCCGAGCAGGTGCGCGGGGAGCGGGTGACGTACGCGAGTGACGTCTTCTGCCTGGGCGCCGTGCTGGCGTACACCGCGACGGGACGGATGCCGTTCGGCGCCGGTGAGGGCGGCATCCACTCGCTGCTCTTCCGCATCGCCGGCGAGGAGCCGGACCTCACGGGGATCCCCGAGCCGTGGGACCGGCTGATCGCCTGGTGCCTCGCCAAGGACCCGGCCCGGCGGCCGTCCCTCGACGACCTGTCGCAGCACATCGAGGGCATCGACGGCGCCGGGGGGATCAAGGGCGCGGGCGGCGCGTGGCTGCCCGGCGAGGTGCTGGCGGAGCTGGGCAGACACGCCGTGCAGCTCCTCGACATCGAGAACCCGCAGAACCCGCAGAACCCGCAGGACTCGCAGAGCCCGCAGGACCCGCGGAGCCGTGCGCTCGCCGGGCAGGCACCGGCGGCGGCGTCCTCCCTGCACACTCCGGCGCACGCGTCAGCGCACATCCCGGGGCACACTCCAGCGCACACCCCGGTGCAGGGCTTCGGCCCGCCGCTCGCCTACGCCCCCTCCCCGCCCCCGTGGCAGAGCCCGCCGCCGGGCGGCCTGCACGCGGGCGGTCCGCACCCGGGCGG